>NZ_VKHT01000690.1 GCF_014141535.1 Streptomyces alkaliphilus
GCCCCATGGTGTCCTCCCCTGTCGTGCCCCACGGCTCCCCGTGGGCGGACCCGGTGGCCCCGGTGGTCGTGTCGCCGGTGGTGGTGTCGGGGTCCGTCCCGGTGTCGGCGCCCGGCGCCCCGGCCCGGGCCGGGGCGAGCCGGGTCCCGGCGGGTTCACCGCGCAGTGCCTCCACCGCCGCGCGGAGTCCCGCCAACTCGTCCCCGATCCGTTCCCACACCCCCCGAAGCTCCCGGTTGTCCTCCCGCAGCGCCGCGATGCCCCGGGTGAGGCTTTCCGTCCCGCGATGGGACGCCTCGCTCACCGCCTCGCCCAGCGCCTCCCGGGAGGCGACGATCCCCCCGGCGGGATCCTTCAGGAGGTCCCGCACCTCCTCCACCACCTTCAGGATGTTCGCGGATTTTCCCCGCACCGTTCAGCCCCCTCGTGACCCGGCCGTATCGCCATCGCATGGCTCCCCCGCGCGACAGCGGGCCAGACGGGTGCTTCCGGTCGTCCTCCACGGGGAGCGGCCCGGGGCCGGGGTCCCGATCCGGTGTGCGGGGCGCGGTTTCCGGGGCGGTTCCCGGCTCCGGGGCGGTCGATCCCCCCGGTCGACGGCGTCGTCCGGTGACCGTCCCCGGGCGCGTCGACCGGCGAAGCGACCGGAGGGATTCACCCGTTGATCGCTTTTGTCCCCGCACGGCGAGCGGATGTGATCGCCTGCTCCGGGGCCGGTCCCCCGGGCCCCGGGAGTCACCCGGCGGCGGCCGAAAACCCGCCCCGACCCGGTTTTCTCCGAGGCGTCTTGTGCGAGGTGCCCACCCCGGGGACGGGTGTGATCATGGGATGGTACGACCTCGGAACGGGGTCATGGCTCGACCGGGAACCGGGAGGTGGAGGGCATCTCGTACGCGGGACGACGCCGCCGCTACTTCGCGCTCATGGCCGCCTGTCTGGTCCTGTTCGTCGGGGCCTGGGCCGTGGTGCGGCACTGGTCGGTGCCGGTGGCGATCGGCATGTGCGTGGTGGCCGCCGCCCTGCCGCCGATCGCGACCATCGTGGCCAACCGCCGGGGGCCCGAGGACCGGTGGTGGGACGAGGAGCCGTAGGCTCGCCCGCGCGCTCGCGGGCCGGAACGTACTGGAGGGGCACGGCCCGGAGCTCACGCCGGAGCAGCCGGCCCGGCGGGAGGCGGCGGAGCCGGGGTTCACCGAGCGGACGCGCGCCTTCCCGGCCGACCTCCCGGATCACCCGCGGCTCGCGGAGGGGCGGCTGGTGGTGGCGCACGCCGGACTGCCCGCCCGGTACCACGGCCGGACCTCGCGCCGGGTGCGGGCGCACGCCCCGTACGGGGCGACGACGGGAGAGAGGGACGAGTACGGCCTGCCGGTCCGACTGCCGTGGGCGGAGGACCACCGGGACGCGGCCGAGGTGGTGTACGGGCACACGCCGATGCTCCGGGCCCGGTGGGTGAACCGCACGATCGGCCTGGACACCGGGGGTGTCTTCGGCGGGGCGCTCACCGCCCTGCGGTGGCCGGAGCGGGAGGTGGTGCCGGCCCGGCGGGAGTGGTGCGCGCCGGCGCGTCCGCTCGCGGATGGTTGAGTCGATACGCACGGCCGGTCGGGGCGCTCGCCCCGACCGGGGTCCCCCCGGGTGAGGATGGGGGCATGGCTTTCCGCGTGGATTCCGAGACCGGCCGCCTGCGCCGGGTGATCCTGCACCGTCCGGGGTTGGAGCTCAAGCGGCTGACGCCGTCCAACAAGGACGAGTTGCTCTTCGACGACGTGTTGTGGGTGCGGCGCGCCCAGCAGGAGCACGACGCCTTCGCGGCGGTGCTCCGGGGGCGCGGGGTGGAGGTGCACCTGTTCGGGGAGTTGTTGGAGGAGGTTCTGGCGATCCCCGAGGCACGGAAACTGGTGTTGGACCGGGTCTTCGACGAGTACGCCTACGGGCCGCTGGCCACGGGCCGGCTACGGGAGGCGTTCGAGGGGTTGTCGGTGCCGGCGCTGACGGAGGCGCTGATCGGCGGGATGACCAAGCGGGAGTACCTGGAGGCGCACCCGGAGCCGACCTCGGTGCGGTTCCACGTGATGGATCCGGACGACTTCCTGGTGGAGCCGCTGCCCAACCACCTGTTCACCCGGGACACCTCGGCGTGGGTGTACGACGGGGTGTCGATCAACGCGATGCGGTGGCCGGCGCGGCAGCGCGAGACGGTGCACTTCGAGGCGATCTACCGGTACCACCCGCTGTTCGCGGGCCCGGAGGCCGAGTCGTTCCGGGTGTGGTCGCAGGGCCAGGACGTGTATCCGTCCACGATAGAGGGCGGGGACGTGCTGGTGCTCGGGCACGGGGCGGTGCTGATCGGGATGAGCGAGCGGACCACGCCGCAGGCGGTGGAGCTGTTGGCGCGCGGGTTGTTCGCGGCGGGGTCGGCGCGGCGGATCGTGGCGCTGGACATGCCGAAGCGGCGGGCGTTCATGCACCTGGACACGGTGCTGACGATGATCGACACGCGGACCTTCACCCAGTACGCGGGGCTGGGGATGTTGCGCTCGTACACGATCGAGCCGGGCCGGGGAGGCGCGGAGCTGAACGTCACCGACCATCCGCCGGAGCACATGCACACCGCGATCGCGCACGCCCTGCGACGGGACCGGATCCGGGTGCTGACCGCGACGCAGGACGTGCACGCGGCGGAGCGCGAGCAGTGGGACGACGGCTGCAACGTGCTGGCGGTGGAGCCGGGGGTGGTGGTCACCTACGAGCGGAACGTGACGACCAACACGCACCTGCGGCGGCACGGCGTGGAGGTGATCGAGATCCCGGGCGGCGAGCTGGGGCGGGGGCGCGGCG
>NZ_VKHT01000691.1 GCF_014141535.1 Streptomyces alkaliphilus
CCCCCCGGGGTCCTCGGGGCCGTCGGAACCCCCGGGGCCGGTCCGGCGGGGCGGCGGCCCGCCGCCCACGATGCCGGGCCCGCCCGCACGACCGGCCGAACCCTCGCCGCGTCCCGGTGCCCGCGGGTCGCGCCTCCGCAGGTAGCGCTCGAACTCCCGCGCGATGGCCTCGCCGGATGCCTCCGGCAGTTCGGCGGTGTCCCTGGCCTCCTCCAGCGCCTGCACGTACTCGGCGACCTCGCTGTCCTCGGCGGCCAACTGGTCCACTCCGGTCTGCCACGCCCGGGCGTCATCCGCCAGATCCTCCAGCGGAACGGAGATCTCCAGCAGGTCCTCCAGGGCGTGCAGCAGGGCCAGGGCGGCCTTGGGGTTGGGCGGTTGGGAGACGTAGTGCGGCACCGCCGCCCACAGACTCACCGCCGGCAGTCCGGCGTGTGCGCACGCCTCCTGGAGGATTCCGACGATGCCGGTCGGCCCCTCGTAGCGGGACTCCTCCAGCCCCAGGGAGCGGGCCAGCTTCTCCTCGGAGGCGACGCTGGTCACCGGCACCGGTCGCGAGTGCGGGGTGTCGCCCAGGAGGGCACCGAGCACCACGACCATCTCCACGCCCAGTTCGTGCGCGAAGCCCAGGATCTCGTTGCAGAAGGTCCGCCACCGCATGCTCGGTTCGATGCCGCGTACCAGCACCAGATCGCGGGGTTTGCCGCGCCCGCCATCGGCTCCCACCCGGACGACCGACAGGCGGGTCGTGGGCCAGGTGACCCTCCGCACCCCGCCGTCCAACCACATGTGCGGGCGGTTGACCTGGAAGTCGTAGTAGTCCTCGGCGTCCAGCGCCGCGAACACCTCGCCCTTCCAGACACGGTCCAGGTGGGCGACCGCGGCGGAGGCGGCGTCACCGGCATCGTTCCAGCCCTCGAACGCGGCCACCATGACCGGGTCGACCAGCTCGGGAACCCCCTCGAGCTCGATCACCCAGCGCCTCCCTTCCGGTCGTCGGGGGTACTGCCACCGGACGACCACTGACTGTCGTGCGCGCCAAGCCTACGGCGTCACCGTGCCCCGGGAGCACCGGCGATACGCCTCGGTGGGGGGACGGTGTGGGACATCCTCTCGATGATCCCCTCCGGGCCGCGTTTCCGGGTGGGGACGTCGGTGGCGCGTCGCGGCCGGCCCCCGGGCGGTCGTGTCGCCGCCGGGAACCGGCCGTCCTCCGGTGTCGTCCGCCGCGGGGCCGGGGATCCGGCCGTCCACGGCGACGGGACCGCTCACTCCAGCAGCTTCTCCACCCGGGTCCGCACCTCCGGGGTGTCCAGCCCCCGCACGGTCAGGGTGGTGCGGCGCCGCACCACGTCGTCGACCGTGTGTGCCCATTCCCGGTCGCGCGCGTACACCACCTGGGCCTCGATCTCCGGGGCGTCCGGGTGCAACCGGGCGCCCAGGGCGGGATCGTGCCGCACCAGATCGGCGATGTCGAACGCCAGTGACCCGTAGTGGCGGGCGAGGTGACGCGCGGTGTCCGGTGCCGGGGAGGGGCCGTCGGTGCCGGCGAGCAGACGGTGGGCCACCGCCGAGGGATTGGCGATCCCGGGCAGCGGGACCCGGCGCACCAGGTCCCCGACCGGCTGCCCGCGCTCGGCCACCGGGCTGTCGGGGAGTCGGGAGAGGGTGCGCAGCACGGTACGGCCGATGTGGCGGTAGGTGGTCCACTTGCCCCCGGCCACCGACAGCATTCCGCCGCGCCCCTCGGTGACCACCGTCTCCCGTTTGGCGGATTCCACCCCGCCGGGTCCGCCGGGCAACACCCGCAGGCCCGCGAAGGCGTAGGTGATCAGATCCCGTGACAGGTGATCGGAGCGGACCGACAGCGACGCCTCGTCGAGGATCCGGGCGATGTCGGACTCGGTGGCCGAGACCTCACCCGGGTCCCCCTCCCACGCGTCGTCGGTGGTGCCCAGCAGCAGGTGGTCCTCCCACGGCAGGGCGAAGGTGATCCGGTACTTGTCCACCGGGGTCGCGAGAGCGGCCCGCCAAGGGGCGCGACGGCGCAGCACCACGTGCGCGCCCTTGGACAGCCGTACCGACGGGGAGACCCCCGGGTCCTCCATGCGCCGCAGGTGGTCCACCCAGGGGCCGGTGGCGTTGAGGACCAGGCGGGCGCCCACGCCGAATTCGGTCCCGTCCAGCCGATCGCGCACCTCCGCACCGGTGACCCGCCCGCCCGTGGTGCGCAGACCGACGACCTCGGCGTGGTTGATCACCACGGCTCCGGCGTCCGCCGCCGCCCGGACGGTCATCAGTGCCACCCGGGCGTCGTTCATCTGGTGGTCGTGGTAGACGGCGACCGCCTTGAGGTCCTCGGTGCGCAGCCCGGGGTTGGCGGCGGCGGCGCGGGCGGGGGTGATGACCCGCCCCACGCCGTCACCGAAGGCCGAGAGCGCGGAGTAGGCGAAGACACCGGCCCCGAGTTTCGCGGTGCCGTGCGGGCCGCCGCGCAGGATCGGCAGGTGGAAGGTGAGGGGGTTGACCAGGTGCGGGGCGACGTCCCGGGCCAGGGCGCGCCGCTCGCGGTGGTTCTCCGCCACCAGCCGGACCGACCCGGTCTGCAGGTAGCGCAGCCCGCCGTGCACCAGCTTGGAGGAGGCGGAGGAGGTGGCGCCGGCGAAGTCACCCGCCTCCACCATCGCCACCCGCAACCCGGCCTGGGCCGCGTGCCACGCCACCGATGTGCCGAGAATGCCGCCGCCGATGACCAGGAGGTCCCAGTCGCTGCGCGACAGCCGCTCCCGGGTCTCGGATCGGGTGTCGGGGCGGACGAACACCCCCCGGTCCCCACCGTCC
>NZ_VKHT01000692.1 GCF_014141535.1 Streptomyces alkaliphilus
GAGACAGCGTCGGGACCGTTTCGCGGGGACCGGGGACAGGGGATCGAGCACCCCCATCGAACACGCTGTGTCACCGTTTTCGAGTGACGCGAGGCCCCGGGAGGGCTCGGGAGAGGTCACTCGTCCATCGTGGGGGTGGTGGTGAAACGATTTCCTCGGATGCGTCGACCACGAACGCGCGGGCGTTCGAGCGGGGGCGCGCGAGGCGCGACAGACCGCAACACCACACTGATCTTATTAACTGCATGCATCATGGGCGTTGCCCAGAGTGATCTACGATGCCGGCGTGCCGCTCGGTCTCGCACCGCCCCAGAGGCGGGATCTCCGCTCCATCCTGCGCCGATTCGACATCGGCGACCCCCGCACGTGTACCCGCCTCAACCGGGGGTTGCTCAATCGCGGATACCACCTCGTCACCACCCGTGGTCGTTTCTTCCTCAAACACCACCTGGGCGGCGATGATCAATCCGTCCTCCCCGTGGAGACCGCCCACCGGGTCGTCGCCGCCCTCCGCCGGGACGGCCTCCCCGTCTGCCCCCCGCTCACCGACCGTGACGGAAAATCAGTCCTGTCGCTCGGCAACCGCTCCTACGCCGTGCACCCCTGGGTCGCCGGCCGCCATCTGGAGGGTGCCGCGCTCACCCTCCACGAGGCCCACCGTCTCGGCGCCCTGCTCGGCCGGCTCCACCTCGCCCTGGAGCGGCGGCTCTCCCGCCCCCTCGGGCCCCTGCCCGGCCTCGGTCTGGAGGCCGCCGACCCCGAACGGACCCGGCGCACCGCCGGGGAACTGATCGCCCGCAGCCGGGAGAGCGGGCGGCGAACGGACTTCGACCTCCTCGCCGAGCGCCGTCTGCGGGAGCGCCTGGTGCTCCTGGACCGCCACGCCGGGGACCGCCCCGACCGGCACGCGGTCGGCGCCGCGGATCCATCCCGTCCCCTTCCCGAGGGGCCAGAACCGGAGCACCGCCCGTGATCACCTTCTCCGAGGTGTCCGTCCTCCACGACGGCGCCGACCGTCCCGTCCTCGAGGGCCTGGACCTGACCGTGCCCGAGGGCGAACTCACCCTGCTGGTGGGCCCCTCGGGCGTCGGGAAGACGACCCTGCTGGGCGCCGTCTGCGGGCTGGTCCCGCACTTCACCGGTGGCACGCTGCGCGGGCGGGTGACCGTCGCCGGTCGTGACACCCGTACCCACCGGCCGCGCGACCTCGCCGACGTGGTGGGCAGCGTGGGGCAGGACCCGCTCTCGCACTTCGTCACCGGCACCGTCGAGGAGGAGCTCGCCTACGGCATGGAGTCGCTGGGTTTCCCCCCGGCTACCATGCGGCGCCGGGTCGAGGAGACGCTCGACCTGCTGGGTCTGGAGGAGGTGCGGGACCGCCCCCTGGAGACCCTCTCCGGTGGGCAGCAGCAGCGGGTGGCCATCGGTTCGGTGTTGACCGTGCACCCGTCCGTGCTGGTGCTCGACGAGCCGACCTCCGCCCTGGACCCGGGGGCGGCCGAGGAGGTGCTGGCCGTGCTGCAACGTCTGGTGCACGACCTGGGGACCACCGTGCTGATGGCGGAGCACCGACTGGAGCGGGTGGTGCAGTACGCCGACCGGCTGCTCGTGCTGCCCGGCGACGGCCGCCCGGCCGAGTTGGGGGACCCGGCCGCGCTGATGACGCGTTCACCGGTGTACCCGCCGGTGGTGGAGTTGGCGGGGATCGCCGGGTGGCATCCCCCTCCGCTGTCGGTGCGCGCGGCCCGCCGGCTGGCCGGCCCGCTCCGCGAGCGCCTGGCCGCCGCGGACCTCCGCCCCCCTGTCGGCGGGGAACCGACGGGCCCGCCCCTGGCGACGGTCCGGCGGCTGTCGGTGCGCCGGGGCCGGCGGGAGGTGCTGCGCGGGGGCGAACTCACCGTGCGCGGGGGCGAGGTGATCGCCCTCATGGGAAGGAACGGCTCCGGGAAGTCCACGCTCCTGGGTTCCCTGGTGGGCCTTCACCCGCCCGCGGCCGGGGAGGTCCTGGTGGGCACCGGCACGGGGGCGCCGGACCTGGAACCGCACCGTGCCGGGCCGGCCGAGGTGCTGCGCCGGGTCGGTCTGGTGCCGCAGGACCCGCGCCACCTGCTGTACGCGGAGACCGTCGCCGCCGAGTGCGCGACGGCCGACACGGACGCCGGCGCCCCCGACGGCACCTGTCGGGCCCTGCTCTCCCGGCTGCTGCCGGGCATCGCGGACGACACCCACCCCCGGGACCTGTCCGAGGGGCAGCGACTGGCGCTGGCCCTGGCGGTGATCCTGGCCGCGCGCCCACCACTGGTGCTGTTGGACGAACCCACCCGGGGGCTGGACTACGCGGCGAAGGCGCGCCTGGTGGCCATCGTGCGGGAGTTGGCGGCCGAGGGACACGCGGTGGTGCTGGCCACCCACGACGTGGAGTCGGCGGCGGAGGCGGCCGATCGGGTGGTGGTGCTGGCCGGTGGCGAGGTCGTCGCCGACGGCCCCACCGCCGAGGTGGTGGTGGCCTCACCGGTCTTCTCCCCCCAGGTGGCGAAGGTGCTGGGCGCCGTCGGGCCGCTGACCCCGGCCGGAGTACGGGCGGCGCTCGCCGGGACGCCGGCCGGCCCGCCCGACGGATCGCCCGGGTCCGGGTCCTCCACCGGCGGCCCGTCCGGGGCCGATCGGGCGGATACCGGTCCGGCCCGGGGCGCCCCTCCCCGGACCGATCCCCTCCCCGGCGATCCGGCACGCACCGATTCGGCCGGGGATGCCTCCGGGCGTGCCGGCCCGGGCCGTTCCGGTCGTCGGTGGTGGCGGCGGGTGAAGGGGTCCGGGCCGGTCCGGGGACGCC
>NZ_VKHT01000693.1 GCF_014141535.1 Streptomyces alkaliphilus
ACGGTGCGATGTGTACAAGAGACAGCCCCGGAACCGCCGTGGTCGCTCCCCCACCCCGCCGCGCCGGCGGGCGCGCCCGTGCCGGAGGCGGCCTCCTCCGGCAGTTCGGCCGGCGGCGCCGGCTCACCGGCGGGATCCCCCATCCCGGCGTCCCGGTCGATCGAGACCAGGGCGAACGCGATCACGCTCAGGCCCATCACCACGGCCAGCACGCAGGCCACGGGGCGCTGCCAGCGTCCCGGTCGCCGGGCGGGCGGCGCCGGGGGGCGCGCCGCGGCCCCGACGGGGTCCGGGACCCCGCCGCCCCCCGCGCGCCTTCCGTCCCCGACCGGGCGGGCGACACCGCCGAGCCCGGAGACCCGGGCCCCGGCGTCGGGGAAGAGGCCGTGCCCCAGGCCGTACCCGTACCCGTAGGTGTGACCGAAGCCCGGCTCGGGAAAGGCCGCCCCGGGGTCCGCGGGGTCGGCGAAGGGATGGTCGTAGACGAGCGGGTCACCGTCGGGGAAGGGTTCGGCACGCTCACGGGCCGCCTCGCGCTCCGCGCGCTCCAGGGCGGCCTCCAGCGATCGCTCGGCGGCGCTGGGCTCACGCACCCGCGCCGCCGCGACGAACGCCTCGTCGAGCACCAGGGCGTCGAACGCCTTGTCGGCCGCCCCGTGGTCTGGGCTGTCGGGTCCCTCACCGTCCGGGAACGGCGGGCCCGTCGGGTCCTCCGGCACCCTCCCAGCCTAGGGCGATCGGGGAGCGAACGGGAAGTCCCGCCCGAATTCACCCCCGGACGTGCCCCTCGCCGGTGACGACGTACTTGGTCGAGGTCAGCTCCGGCAGGCCCATGGGGCCCCGGGCGTGGAGCTTCTGGGTGGAGATGCCGATCTCGGCGCCGAAACCGAATTGACCCCCATCGGTGAATCGCGTCGAGGCGTTGACGATCACCGCCGTGGAGTCCACCCGGGAGACGAACCGCCGCACCGCCGCCGTGTCGCGGGAGATGATCGACTCGGTGTGGCCGGAGGACCAGCGCCGGATGTGCGCCACCGCGGCGTCCAGGTCGGGCACCACACCGGCGGCGATGTCCAGGGAGAGGTACTCGGTTCCCCAGTCCTCGTCGGTGACCGGGACGACCTCGACCCCGGCCGAGGCGCCGGCCTTGGCCCAGGTCTCGTCGCCGTGCACGGTCACCCCGGCGTCCCGCAGCGCGGCCAGGGCGAGCGGCAGGAAGCGGTCGGCGACGCCGGCGTGGACCAGCACGGTCTCCGCCGCGTTGCACACGCTCGGGCGCTGGGCCTTGGAGTTCACCAGCAGCTCGACCGCCATCGCGAGGTCGGCGGCCTCGTCCACGTACACGTGGCAGTTGCCGACGCCGGTCTCGATCACCGGCACCACCGACTCACGGACCACCGTGTTGATCAGGGAGGCGCCGCCGCGCGGGATGAGCACGTCCACCAGGCCGCGGGCCCGCATCAGCTCACGCGCCGACTCCCGGCCCTCTCCGGGCACCAGCTGCACGGCGTCGGCGGGCAGACCCGCGTCGGCCACCGCGTCGCGCAGCACCTCCACCAGGGCGGTGTTGGAGGCGTAGGCGGAGGAGGAGCCGCGCAGCAGCACGGCGTTGCCGGACTTCAGGCAGAGGGCGGCGGCGTCCACCGTCACGTTCGGCCGGGCCTCGTAGATGATGCCGACCACGCCCAGCGGCACCCGCACCTGCCGCAGCTCCAGCCCGTTGGGGAGCGTGGAGCCGCGCACCACCTCGCCCACCGGGTCGGGCAGCGCGACCACGTCGCGCACGTCGGAGGCGATCGCCGCGATCCGCTCGGGGGTGAGGGTCAGCCGGTCGATGATGCCCTCGGCGGTGCCGGCCTCCCGGGCGCGGGCGACGTCCCGGGCGTTGGCCTCGGTGATCTCCGCCGTCCGGGCCTCCAGCGCGTCGGCCACGGCCAGCAGCGCGCCGTCCCGCACGGTGCGGGGCAGTGGTGCCAGCTCGGCGGCGGCCTCGCGGGCCCGACGGGCGACCGCGAGCACCGGGGAATCCTCCGGGACCCCGGCGACCGGGGTGGGGTTTTCGGTGGACGCGGCGGCCTCGGGGGCGGTACGGCTCATGGCCGCCAAGGGTACCGGGACCGATCACCGGAACCGGCGGTTCGTCCGCATCCCGGGCAGGGGCTCCGCCCGCCCCCGGGGGCTCCGGAGGAGCCCCCCGCGCCGACCGCCGCGCCTTCGCTTCCCGAACGCGCCCGGGGCCCGGACGAGCGCTCCCGCCCCGGGTTCACCCTTCCGGGTGGAGGCCGGAGGCTGGGCCCACCGGGGCGGGCGCCCCGGCGGCGGAGCGGCTGGGGAGCCCCGGACCGACCCGGGTCGGAGGGTTCAGAAGGGGTGCACGCCCACCGGCACCGCCGGCGGCGGTCCGTAGCCCTCGGCGATCCGCTGGTGGTAGACGTCCCGGCCGATCACCTCCAGACCGACGATCTCCCACGGCGGCAGACCCGCCGTGCGCCGGTGCTCGCCCCACAGCCGCAACGCGACGGCGGCGGCGTCCCGCAGGTCACGGGCCTGCTCCCAGTAGCGGATCTCGGCGTGGTCCTCCGCGTACCTGCTGGTCAGCAGGAACGGATGATCGTGCGCCAACCGCTCCAGGGCGCCCCGCACATCCTCCACCGGGGCGGGCGCGCCTGCGACGCTGAGCGTCACGTGCCACAGCCGGCCCTCCTCGGCGTCCCCCGGGTCGGCCCGCTCCTCCTCGGGGCGATCCGTCCGCCCCTCCTCGACGCTGGCCAGTCGTCTCACCGGCGGCCTCCTGACATGGTGCTGGTGTGCTGCCTTCGTCTCTTCCACGC
>NZ_VKHT01000694.1 GCF_014141535.1 Streptomyces alkaliphilus
GTCGGGTCGGGTGGCACTGTGTAGCACGGCGTGACACCCCGTGAACCACCGGGCCCCGACGGGTCGTTCGGACGGGTCTCGACCGGCGCGACCGGTGCGAGCGGTGGGGTCAGCCGTCGGCGCGGTGGTCGTGGAACCCCGCCCCGCTCTTGCGCCCGAGGTCACCGGCGTCCACCATCCGGCGCATCAGCTCCGGCGGGGCGAACTTGTCCTCCCGGCACTCGGTCCAGATGTTCTCCGTGGCGTGCAGCAGGATGTCCACGCCGGTGAGGTCGGCGGTCTCCAGCGGCCCCATGGCGTGGCCGAAGCCCAACCGGCAGGCGGTGTCGATGTCCTCGGCGCTGGCCACGCCCGACTCGTACAGCCGCGCCGCCTCCACGACCAGGGCGGAGATCAGACGGGTCGTCACGAAGCCCGCCACGTCCCGGTTGACCACCACGCAGGTCTTGCCGGTGGACTCGGCGAACTCCCGGGCCCGGGCCAGGGTCTCGTCGGTGGTCTTCAGTCCGCGCACCAGCTCGCACAGCCGCATCATCGGCACCGGCGAGAAGAAGTGCGTGCCCACCACCCGTTCGGGACGCTCCGTCACGGCGGCGATCTTGGTGATCGGGATGGCGGAGGTGTTGGTGGCCAGGATCGCGTCGTCCTTCACGATCCCGTCCAGGGCGCGGAAGATCTCCCGCTTGACGTCGATCCGCTCGAAGACCGCCTCCACCACGATGTCGGCGTCGGCCGCGGCCTCCAGGTCGGTGGTGGTGGTGACGCGCCCCAGCGCGGCCTGCGCGTCGGCGGCGGTGATCCGCTCCTTGGCGACGAACCTGTCCAGCGAACGCTCGATGCCCTCCCGGCCCCGGGTCAGGGCCTCGTCGGTGATGTCGCGCAGGACCACCTCCCAGCCCGCCTGCGCGGAGACCTGGGCGATTCCGGACCCCATGAGGCCGGCCCCGATGACGGCGAGCTTTCCTGCCACGTCTGTTTCCTCCGATGCACGCTGAGTGTTCCCCGGCAGGAATGTAGTGGGGCGAACGGCCTTTGGGGAGCGATGGAGACACGCGTCACGTCTCACATGGCGGACATCACACCACCGGACGGGGAGGCCGCCCGGGCCTTAGGCTCGCCGCATGGTCAACCTCACCCGCATCTACACCCGCACCGGGGATCAGGGAACCACCGCCCTGGGAGACATGAGCCGCACCGCCAAGACCGACTCGCGGATCGCCGCCTACGCGGACGCCAACGAGGCGAACGCCGTGATCGGCACCGCGCTGGCCCTGGGCGACCTCCCCGAGGAGGTTCGCAAGGTCCTGGTCCGGGTCCAGAACGACCTCTTCGACGTCGGCGCCGACCTCTCCACCCCGGTGGTGGAGGATCCGAGGTACCCGCCGCTGCGGGTGGAACAGGCGTACGTGGATCGGCTGGAGGCCGACTGCGACCGCTTCCTGGAGGAGTTGGAGAAGCTGCGCAGCTTCATCCTGCCCGGCGGCACCCCCGGTGCGGCGCTGCTGCACCAGGCGTGCACGGTGGTGCGGCGGGCCGAGCGCTCCACCTGGGCGGCGATGGAGGAGCACGGGGAGACGATGAACCCGCTGACCGCCACCTACCTCAACCGCCTCTCCGACCTGCTGTTCATCCTCGCCCGGACGGCCAACAAGGAGGTCGGCGACGTGCTGTGGGTGCCCGGCGGCGAACGCTGAGCCGTCGGGGGGCCGGGCCGCCGCCGGCACCCCGGGCCGGCGGGGCCGGACCGGGGTGGACCCCGGCACGCCGGGAGCTCCCGGTCGCGGGAGGGCTCAGAGCAGCGCGGTGACCGTGCCGGCCACCAGCAGCAGCGCGCCGACGGCACCGAGGATCAGTCCGGCGACCCGGAAGCCGCGTTCCCGGCTCCGCGCCGAACCCAGCAACTCCTCCTCGCTGCGGGTGGAGACGATGAACAGCCCACCGTCGGAGGGCGGCCCGATCACCAGGCGTCCGTGGTCGTCGGACGCCTCCCCCAACACGTACAGCCTGCGGCCGGACGCGACGATCCACTCCTCCTGCTGGAAGCCGATGCTGCCGCCGTCGGAGGGCAGGTTGAGGGTGAAGCCTTTGAAGGAGATCCCCCCGGAGGCGCCCCCGGTGTCGCGCTCGAAGCGGTCGAGGATCTTCTCCGGCCGGTCGATCTCCTTCTTGCCCGGCCGCACCAGGATGTCCCCGGTGGCGTCCCGGACCGACAGGTCCTCGGCGCTGACGTGCTGGGAGACGACCCGCGTCTTCTCCTCACGGCGCCGGTTGCCCTCGTTGTCGGTGCGCGTCTCCCAGTACTTGTGGGTGACGCGGTGCTTGTGCCAGACACACTCGCGCCTCGCCAGTTCGGAGACCAGCGGACCCCCTTCCGGCGCGACGGTCTCGGCGACGATCTCGCAGCGGTAGCGGAAGTGGCCGGCACCGGCGGCCTCCTCGGCCGCCCGGTGCAGTTCGTTCAGCTCGGCGATCGTGCTGGTCTCCGTGCCCGCGATGCCGCGCACCCGCTTGGCGGCCGACCGCGCCACCAGCAGGCAGATTCCGGCCAGGACCATACCTGTGACGCCGATCCAGAGCATCATCATCGAGACGTTCCCTTCCCCCTGTGCCCCCGGGGCCCGGGGCCTCCCCCGTGGTGCCTCCCCTGACGGCCGGCTCCCCCGGGAGCCGGCGGCACTCTATCGGTCCGCGCCCGGACGCGACCCGGCCCGTCCTTCCTTAAACGAGCCTTAACCCCGTCCGAAGCAGTGGTTCAACCCCTTGCCCAGTGGTCCAGACCTCTCTACGGTCCTGTTCCACCGCGGTGGTTCGGCTCCCCCGGCCGACGC
>NZ_VKHT01000695.1 GCF_014141535.1 Streptomyces alkaliphilus
GAGAGAGACCCGTGCCCCGTCCCACCGACTGGAGCGTGCTCGGCCTCTCGAACGACCCCACCCCCGGCGACGCACCCCGCCTGGATCGGGTCATCGCCTCCCAGAAGGAACTGGTCGAACTGGCGGGGGTGGTGGACGAGGGGTTGAGGAACGTCCGCAACACCACCGACGGCTCCTTCGTCGGCAAGACCGCCGACGCGCTCCGCGACGTGATCGACAACAAGCTGCGGAAGTTCGTGGAGACCTTCGCGGAGGCCCACCGGAACGCCGGGAACGCGCTCACCACCTACCACGGCGTGATGGTCGAGGAACAGCGCAAGGCCGACGCGGCGCTGGAGGCCGCCCGCGGGTTGGGGGACGACGACGAGGCGGAGACCGAACGGAGCAGGCTCCGCGGGGAGGCCGAGGAGGCCGGAGCCCGACAACGCGAGGCCGCCGAGGAGGCGGCCCGGGTGCTGCGCTCGGCGGCGTCGAGCATCTCCTCCCCGGTGGACGCCTGCGAGGAGATCTGGAAGGCCCTCCAGTGGCTGGCCATCATCCTGATCATCCCGGCCATCCTCGTCGGCGGCCCGCTCGCCCTGTTCACCATCGCGCTGAACACCGCCATCCTCATCAAGACCGCGATCGACTTCTCGCAGGGGAAGGCGGGCGTCGCCGATCTGGTCTTCGCGATCCTGGGCATCATCGCGCCCAGCACCCGGGCCCTGAACATCGGCAAGGTGTGGTCGGCGCTGGGGAACGGCTTCCGGAGCACCCGGGACTTCTTCAAGCTGGGCCCGAACGTCTTCTCCGCGATGCGGCTGACCAGTGCCTTCGGCGGCGGCACCCGGATCACCACCCTGTGGCTGCGCAACTCCTCGGGGATGCTCACCCCGATCCGGATCAACGCGCCCGTGTTGGGCGGCGTCCGGGCGAGCGTGCTGCGCGGCGTCGGGTGGGCGGGTTACACCGCGATCCGGATGGGCGTGGGCCTGGTGCGGTTCGCGCCGGGCGCCTTCCGGGCCGGCGTCCACGGCGCCATGAAGTTCCGTTTCCTCAGCTTCTTCCTGCCGGTGGCACGGGAGGAGATGCGCTTCGGGATGGGCCTGGCCTTCCGGATCGGCTTCATCGACCGCGGTCTGCTCGGCAAGCACATCTACGGCTTCTCGCCGACCGTGACGGCGGGCATCCGGGGCGGCGCCGGAGCCGCGTCGGGCATCGGGTCGGGCGTCATGGTCCTCTCCCGCCCGGGCGGCGGGGGTTTCGGCTCCGCCGGATTCGGGGTGCCGACCCCGACCATGGGGGGCATGGGCGGCTTCACCGCGCCGAACGTCTCCGCCGTGGGCGCGGGCGTGGGCGACCTGCGGGTGATGCCGCCCATCGGCGTGCCGGTCCGGCCGGGCGGCATCTCCCCGGGTGGCCCCGCCGGCCCCGTCGTGCCGAGCGTCGCCACGCCGGGGTCGCTCGCCCCGCCCGGCGGCCTGTCCGGGATCGGCGGGCTCGGCCCGGGCGGCCTCGCCCCCGGCGGTCTCGGCTCCGTGAACCTCGGGCAGATCTCCCTCAGCCCCCCGTCGGTGCTGCGCACCCCGATGGGCGGCGTCGAGATGCCCCCCATGTCGGCGCAAATCGTCGACCTGCCGTCCATCGGCACCGTGCAGCCCCCGCAGTTGGGGTCGATGTCCTCGATGACGGGCGTCGGCGGCATCACCCTCGGCTCGCCGGGGGCCGTGAACCTCGGTGCCCTCGCGCCGACCCCGGCCCCGGTGGCGGTGAACACCGCCGTCACCGCGCCGACGGTGACCGCGCCGAGCGTGGCGGCGCCGCAGTTGGGTTCCGTCGCCGCGCCCACCCCGGTGGCGCCCGGTGCGATGGCGGTCGGGACGGTGAGCCCGGGTGCGGTGACCCCCGGAACGGTGACCCCGGGGAACCTCTCCCTCGGCGGCATCAACGCGGGCAACCTCAACCCCGGCGGCCTGCACCCCGGCGCCCTCACCACCGCCAACCTCAACCTCGGCGGCGTCAACGCCGGTGGCCTGAACCCCGGCGGACTCACGACCACCAACCTCAACCTCGGCACGGTCTCCCTCGGCGGCATCAACACCGGCGCGATCGCCCCCGGCGGACTCAACCCCGGCGCCCTCACGACCACCAACCTCAACCTCGGCGGCGTCAACGCCGGTGGCCTGAACCCCGGCGGACTCACTCCGGGCAACGTCTCCGTCGGGGGCGTGAACGGGGGGGCGCTCAGCTCCGGCGTGACCGCGCCCGGCGCCGTGGCCCCGAACCTCGGCGCTCCCGGCACCGTCGGTCACATCCCGGCGAGCCTGTCCGGCGTCTCCTCCCTCCCCACCCCCCAGATACAGGGCATCCAGGGGATCACCTCGCTCGGCGGGATCACTCCTCCCGGGCAGGTCGGGGTCCCCGTGCCCGGCGCACCGGCCGGCGCCGGGTCGTCCTCCGCGCCGACCCAGCACCTGCTGAACGTGCCCTCGCTCTCCCAGACCTCGCTCGGTCAGATCCCGACCCTGCCCTCGATCACGGCGCGGATCGTCGACCTGCCCGGCACCGGCCTCGGCGGAACACCCACCTCCCTCGGATCCATCACCGGCGCCGGGGCCGTGACCCCCGGCAACCTCGCTCCTCCGGCGGGGGCCGTCATCAGCCCCGGCTCCGTGCCGACTCCCGGCGCCATCGCCCCGGGCACCGTCACTCCGGGCGCCCTCGCCCCCGGCACCATCGCCCCGGGGGCGGTCACCCCCGGCGCTGTGGCCCCGGGCACGGTCGCGCCCCCGCAGGCCCATGTTCCCGGCGGCCTCTCCAACGCCGCTCCCGCCCCGCAGGCCCC
>NZ_VKHT01000696.1 GCF_014141535.1 Streptomyces alkaliphilus
GCGGGACGGGGGGTGGTGGCTCCGGGTCGTGCGCTCATGGCGGTCACCTCTGTGGTGGTGATGCCGGCGGGGCGGCCGATGGGACGCCCCGCCGGGGGTGGTCCGGGCTCCTCGCCCGGTCAGGCGGCGTTGGTTCCGGTGGGCTGCTCGGTTCCGGTGGCGGTGTCGATCGCGCCGGCGGTGCGGACCGGCGGCTCGTAGGCCAGCCGCATCAGCCCCTGCATCTCGCCGAGCATCGGCATCCGCGGGTTGGCGGGGGCGCACTGGTCGGCGTAGGCGTTGCGGGCCTGCTGCGGCAGGGAGGCCAGGTACTCCTCCTCCGGGACGCCGGCGGCGCGGAAGGAGTTCGGGATGCCGCAGCGGTCCCGCAGGTCCTCCACCGCCCGGGCGAGGGATTCCACGCCCTCCTCCGGGGTCGCGGCGGGCAGGCCCAGGGTCAGGGCGATCTCCCGGTAGCGCTCCGGGGCCCGGTAGGTCTCGTACTTGGGCCAGGCGGAGAGCTTGGTGGGGACGCCGCCGTTGTGCCGGATGACGTGCGGCAGCAGGATCGCGTTGGTGCGGCCGTGGGCGATGCCGAAGGTGTGGCCCAGGGTGTGCGCCATGGCGTGCACCATGCCGAGGAAGGCGCTGCCGAAGGCCATGCCGGCGACGGTGGCGGCGTTGTGCATCCGCTCGCGGGCGATCGGCTGCCGGGCGCCGTCGCGCACGCAGGTCTCCAGGTTCCCGAAGATCAGCCGGATGGCCTGCAGGCACAGCCCGTCGGTGTAGTCGTTGGCGTAGACCGAGACGTACGCCTCGATGGCGTGGGTCAGTGCGTCGAAGCCGGAGTCGGCGGTGACCTCCGGGGGGAGGGTGGTGGTCAGCTCCGGGTCGACGATCGCCACGTTCGGGGTCAGCGCGTAGTCGGCCAGCGGGTACTTGCGGGCGGCGGCCGGGTCGGAGATCACCGCGAAGGGGGTGACCTCGGCGCCGGTGCCGGAGGTGGTGGGTACGGCCACCAGGCGGGTGCGGGCCCCGGGTGAGGGGAAGGGGAAGGCCCGCTTGCGGATGTCGAAGAACTTCTCCCTGGCGTCGGCGAAGGAGACCTCGGGGTGCTCGTGGAGCAGCCACATCACCTTCGCCGCGTCGATCGGGGAGCCGCCGCCGAAGGCGATGATGGTGTCCGGGTCGAACTCGCGGATGCGGGCGGCGCCGCGCTCCACGGTGGCCAGCTCGGGGTTGGGCTCGATGTCGTCGATGATCTGCAGGTGGACCGGCTCGGTGCGGGAGCGCAGGACCCTCTTGAGGCGGTCCAGCAGGCCGATGCGGTCCATGGTTCGGTCGGTGACGACGGTGACCCGGGCCAGGCCGGGCATCTCGGCGAGGAACCGCAGCGAGTTGCGCTCGAAGTAGATCTCCGGCGGGACGCGGAACCACTGCATGTTGGTGGTGCGGTTGCCGATCCGCTTGATGTTGAGCAGGTGTTCGGCGCCGACGTTGTCGGAGACCGAGGTGCGGCCCCAGGAGCCGCAGCCCAGGGTGAGCGAGGGGCGGAAGGAGTTGTAGATGTCGCCGACACCGCCCAGGGCGGCGGGGGCGTTGACGATGATCCGCACCGCGCGCATCCGCCGGCCGAACTCCTCGGCGACCTCCGGGTCCTCGGCGTGCACCACGGCGCTGTGCCCGGCGCCGTCGAAGTCGACCATGCGCTCGGCCAGGCGGATGCCGGCGGCGGTGTCGTCGGCGGTGAGCACCGCGAGGACCGGGGAGAGCTTCTCGCGGGTCAGCGGCTCACCGGGGCCGACGTCCTCGCACTCGGCGAGGAGCACCGAGGTGCCCTCGGGGACGGTGAAGCCGGCGCGCTCGGCGATCCATCGGGCGTCGCGGCCCACCACGGCGGAGTTCAGGCGCCCGCCGGCGCAGTCGCGTCCGTCGGCGTCCGCGCCGAACATCAGCCGCTCCAGGAGGCGCTTCTCCTCGGCGGTGACCGGGTGGGCGCGCAGCCGGCGGAACTCCTCCAGCGCCTGCTCGCGGATCTCCCGGTCCAGGATCACGGCCTGTTCGGCGGCGCAGATCATGCCGTTGTCGAAGGTCTTGGAGAGCACGATGTCGTGGACGGCGCGCGGCACCCGGGCGGTGCGGTGGATCCAGGCGGGGACGTTGCCCGCGCCGACGCCCAGGGCGGGCTTGCCGCAGGAGTAGGCGGCGCGGACCATGTCGTTGCCGCCGGTGGCCAGGATGGTGGCGACGGCCGGGTGACGCATCAGGGCGTCGGTGGCCTCCCGGGAGGGCTCCTCGATCCACTGCACGCAGTCGGCGGGGGCGCCGGCGGCGACCGCCGCGTCGCGGACGGTGCGGGCGGC
Source organism: Streptomyces alkaliphilus (assembly GCF_014141535.1). Lineage (GTDB taxonomy): Bacteria > Actinomycetota > Actinomycetes > Streptomycetales > Streptomycetaceae > Streptomyces > Streptomyces alkaliphilus. The sequence continues at coordinate 2,343 of NZ_VKHT01000696.1, forward strand.
CTCGGCGCTGCACCGCTGGGCGGAGGGGTGGAAGGCGAAGACGATCGGGTTGCGGGTCTTCAGGGCGATGAGGGCCTTGAAGAGGGTGGTGGAGGTGGGGTTGGTGACCGGGGTGAGGGCGGCGACGACCCCGATCGGCTCGGCGATCTCGGTGACGCCGCTCAACTCGTCGCGGGAGATGACCCCGACGGTGCGCATGTCGCGCATGGAGTGGGTGACGTGCTCGCAGGCGAAGACGTTCTTGACCGCCTTGTCCTCCATGACGCCCCGGCCGGTCTCCTCGACGGCGAGGACGGCGAGGTCGTCGTGGCGGGCGAGGCCGGCGAGGGAGGCCCGGCGCACGATGTGGTCGACGGTCTCCTGGTCGCGGCTCTCCCACTCGCGCAGGGCCCGCTCGGCGCGGCCGACGAGGGCGGCCACCCGGTCGGCGGGACGCACCGCGGCGGCCTCGACCGGACGGGTGGTGGTGCCTGTGGTGC
>NZ_VKHT01000697.1 GCF_014141535.1 Streptomyces alkaliphilus
GCAAGCCGGGAGACGGGGGAGGCCGGCGGGCGCACTATCGTGGCGGGCATGTCCGCGCCCGAGTTGATCCGTATCGTCTCCCGCGACTCGCCCATGGCCCTGGCCCAGGTGGAGCGGGTCCGAGCCGAGTTGGCCGCCCTGTCCCCCGGCATCCGCACCGAGGTGGTGCCGGTGCGCACCACCGGGGACCGGTGGCTGGGCGACCTGTCACTGGTGGAGGGAAAGGGGGCGTTCACCAAGGAGGTGGACGCGGCCCTGCTCGCCGGCGAGGCGGACCTGGCGGTGCACTGCCTCAAGGACATCCCCGCCGACCGGCCGCTGCCGGCGGGCACCGTCTTCGCCGCCTTCCTGGAGCGGGACGACGTGCGCGACGCCCTGATCCACCCCGGCGGCCTCGGCCTCGCCGAGCTCCCGCCCGGCAGCCGGATCGGCACCTCCTCCGTGCGCCGGGTCGCGCAACTGTCCGCCGCCCACCCGCACCTGGAGTGCGTGCCGATGCGCGGCAACGCCAACCGGCGGATGGAGAAGCTGGCGGCGGGGGAGGCGGACGCCCTGCTGCTGGCCGTCTCGGGCCTGCACCGCATCGGGCGCCCGGACGTGATCACCGAGGTGCTGTCCACGGGGGAGATGATGCCGCCGATCGGCGCGGGAGTGCTGGCCCTCCAGTGCCGGGAGAACGACACCGACCTCATCGACGTGGTGAGCGACCTCAACCACTCCGCCACCCACCGGGAGTCCACCGCCGAGCGGATGCTGCTGCACGTCCTCCAGGGGCACTGCAACAGCCCGATCGCCGGCTGGGCGCGCACCGACGCGGAGGGCGAACTGTCGCTGTCCGCGATGGTGTTCAGCCCTGACGGCAAGGTGGTGCTCTCCGCGTCGGAGGAGGCGGGTCGGCTGGATCCGGAGACGCTGGGCACCTCGGTGGCCGTGGCGTTGCTGCGGCAGGGGGCCCGGGAACTGATCGACGGCATCGCGCACTGACGGGTCCCCGGCGGGGCGTCGGCCGCGCGGCGGCGGTCGGGGTCTTCCGGGGCGCCCGGCCCGCGGGGGCACCGGCGGCCGGCCCCGGGGCGGGTCAGGAGTCGGCGCCGAAGAGCAGCAGCAGGTCGGTCTTGGCGAACATCCGGGCCGTCTCGATCGCGGAGGGCTGCCCGGCGGCCGGGTCGGCGCCCGCCTCCAGCAGGACCCGCACCACCTCCTCCTCGCCCTTGAAGACGGCGCCCGCGATGGGCGTCTGGCCCCGGTCGTTGGCGCGTCCGGCGTCGGCGCCGCGCTCCAGCAGCGCCCGAACGGTGGTGGCGTGACCGTGGTAGGCGGCGAGCATGAGGAGGGTGTCGCCCTTCTCGTTGCAGAGGTTCGGCGGCACGCCGGCGTCCACGTAGGCGGCCACCGTGTCGGTGTCCCCGTTGCGGGCCAGCTCGAAGACCTTCGCCGCGAGTTGCAGGACCTCCGGGTCGTGGGCGGGCTCGTGGCTCTCCGGAACCGGGCCGGTCATGGGGATGCCTCCTTCGTCGTCCGGGCGGCTGCCGCCGCGCGCTGTGCGGGGGCGGCCGGTCGGTCGCGTGTCCCGCCGGCCAAGCCTACGTACTCCGGCCGACCGCCCCCTCTCCCGACCCGGTGGCGCGTACCTCCGCCGACCGGGCCCGGGGGCCGGCCGGGGTCCGGGCCCGCACGGTCGTTCGGCGCCCGTCCGGGGGTGGTACGCCTCCGGGCCGGGCGCCGCCGCCGATGTGGCGGGGCACCCGGCCCGGAGCGGGACCGGTGCGGGGCCGCTGTGGAACCGGTGCGAACCGGCGGGAAGCCCGTGAACGGGGCCGCGGGTCAGGCGGTCGCGTAGGTCAGGCAGTCCACCTTCTCGTCCTGGTAGCCCACGGAGATGCCCGGGGCGTGGCACTCGAGGTGCTCGTTGTGCCGGCAGTCGGACATCTTGCAGGCACCGACCCGGCCCGTGGCCTTCGGGTCGCCGCCCTTGTCGGGGGCGGTCAGGTACGTGTCGCACAGGGGGTCCTGGACGTTGCCCACGGTGATGGCCGGGGCGTGGCAGGTGTGCTCGGTGTTGAAGGCGCAGCTCTCCGCGGTGCACTCACTGATCAGGGGAAGCGTCTGCAGGGCCATGGGAGATCCTCCGGGGCGTTCTGGTCTTCCGGACGGAAGCCGGCTCGGTTCCCGACCCGGTGGGTCGGGACCCCCTTGATCGAGTATCCGCGCCCCGACCGTCCCCCGCCGGCGGAACACGGCCGAAGGGGACGTTCGGCCGGGAATCGACCCGAATGAACCCGGACCGTGCCGAACGGCCCCGGCGGCCGTGTCGGGGGCGTTCGGCACGGTTCAGTACGGCGGGCGGGCGGGGCCGTGCGGGGCCCCGCCCGCCTGGCGGGGCTCGGGGATCCGCTCCCCGCCGTCCTCGCCGAGCACATCCCGTCCCTCCTGCCAGTACGCCTCGAAGGAGTGCAGCATCCGGCTGTACAGCTCCTCCTCCGCCGGGCCCGCCCGCCGGTCGCGGACCGTGACGAAGAAGCGGTCCTCGCCGTGCAGTTCCCGCACCCGCATGAGGGTGCCGTCGGAGCGGTCGGTGACGACGGTCCGGCGGGGATGGAGGTGGGCGGTCAGGGCCGTGGTGTCGTTGACCAGGTAGTGGGCCTCGGTGGGCGGGTGCGCCATGCCGCGCACCTCCACCCGCACGTCGGGGACCAGGCCGTCGTCCTTCAGCCGCAGCAGGGTGTCCTCGATGTGGCCGGAGTAGGTGCGCAGCAGCCCCCGGTGGCGCAGGCGCGGCCGGGGATCGCGCGGGTCCCCCACCAGGTGGGGGAA
>NZ_VKHT01000698.1 GCF_014141535.1 Streptomyces alkaliphilus
CTCCAGGGTGCCGTGTGCGGTCCCACCCTGCCTCCCGGCACGCCGGTGGGGGACGACGGACCTGGCGAGCGGCCCCGAACCCCGCCCCGGGCCGGGGCACCCGGCCCCGGCCCGGAACGGGTTTCGGGGCCCGGCGAGGGGGCGGAATCGACACGACGGACCCCGGCGACAAGCGGGGTATCTCGGGCGTCTAGAGTGGCGTGGTACGCGCGGGCCGTGGCCCGCCTCGCGCCCGCCGGCGGGGACCGATCCGTTCCGCCCGGGGAGTGCGAGCCGCCGATGTCGCACTTAACCAGGGGTGTCCGTGACGGCCGTCGAATCCCGACCCGTGGAGCAGCACAGCGTGGGGCCCGGTCAGCCGCCTCCGGCGGGTCCCGGGAACGCCCGGGCCGATGCCGGCTTCGCCGATCGGATCAAGGCTTTCGTCGCGCTCACCAAGCCGCGCATCATCGAGCTGCTGCTCATCACCACGATCCCGGTGATGTTCCTCGCCGAGCAGGGCGTGCCGAACCTGTGGCTCGTCCTGGCCACCTGTGTCGGCGGCTACCTGTCGGCGGGTGGGGCCAACGCCCTGAACATGTACCTGGACCGCGACATCGACGCGCTGATGTCCCGCACGGAGAACCGTCCCCTGGTCACCGGGATGGTGACCCCGGTGGAGTGTCTGGTCTTCGGCGTCTCCCTGGCGATCGTCTCCACCCTCTGGTTCGGGTTGTTGGTCAACTGGCTCTCGGCCGGGCTGGCGCTGGCGGCGCTCCTCTTCTACGTCGTGGGCTACACGATGATCCTCAAGCGACGGACCTCGCAGAACATCGTGTGGGGCGGCATCGCCGGCTGCATGCCGGTGCTCATCGGCTGGTCCTCCGTGACGAACTCGCTCTCCTGGGCGGCGGTCGTCCTCTTCCTGGTGATCTTCTTCTGGACGCCTCCCCACTACTGGCCGCTGTCGATGCGGGTCCGTGAGGACTACGCCCGGGTCGGGGTGCCGATGCTCCCCGTCATCGCGAACAACACCGTGGTCGCCCGGCAGATCGTCATCTACAGCTGGGTGATGGTGCTGGTCTCGCTGGCCCTGGTGCCGCTCGGTCACGTGGGCTGGTTCTACGCCACCACGGCGGTCCTGGCGGGTGCCTGGTGGCTGTGGGAGGCGCACGCCCTGCGGGCCCGGGCCCGGGCCGGGGCGACCGGTGCCAAGCTCAAGGAGATGCGGCTGTTCCACTGGTCGATCACCTACGTCTCGATCCTCTTCCTGGCCGTCGCCATCGACCCCTTCCTGCGTTAGGGCGTCGCCCGGGACCGGTCCGGCCCCGGGGTGGGCGGGACCCTCCGGCATCCGAACCCCGGTCACCCCCACCGTCATGACCGCCGCGCACGCCCCGGTGCCGCCGCACCGGGGCGTGCGCGGCGGTGTCAGCCCGACACGAGGAGCAGGCCCGCGACGGCGGCGCAGGCCGACAGGAGCGCTGCCACGGCGGCGCGGGGCCCCGCCGGTCGGCCGGAAGGCGGGCGAGGAGCCGGGAAACCGCGCCGAGAACCGCGAGTGGCGGTGCGGCGCGCCAGACGTCGTGACCGGTCCCGCTGCCGGCGGCGGCGACGACGGCCGGGAGACGGCCGACGGCGCGGAGCAGCGGTCCCACCATGGCCCGGCTGCGGCCGTGGACGGTCTCCCCGGACGTGGTCCGATCGAGTGCCGCGCGCAGGGCCGCTTCGTCGTTCACCCAGTGCGCCCGGAAGCGGATGATCCCGCCCGGGTCGATGAGGTGGGCGGGGTTCGGCTTGGGGGTGAAGGCGCGGTGCGGGGTGCCGTCGATGTCGTCGACCGCGACCTCGAACGGGACACCGTGATGGTGACGCAGCTGTCGCGCGTGCCGGTGCTTGTCGGCATCGGTGGTCGGCCGGCCGATCGTCTGGCCGGGGTGCGCCTCCCGGGTGTTGACCAGGACGAAGCGGACCCGCTCCCCGTACCGGACGTGGAGGCGCTTGAGCGCGGGCACGGCGCTTTCGGTGACGGGGCAGGTCCGTGAGCCGAAGACCATGAGCACCGGTCGTGGGCCGAGCGCCCCGGAGGTGAACCGGTTTCCGTCGAGGGTGGGCAGGTCGAACCCGGGTACGGGGCTGCCGGGGCCGAGGGCGTTCCGGCCGAACGTCATGTCGTCGATCAGGAGCCGTGTTCGGAAGCGATCGAAGCGGTGGTCCGAACCGGCGGGGTCGGCGGGAGGACGGAGATCCATCTGGGCTCCAGGGGTCGGATCCGGTTCCCGCTTGACCGAACGGTCAAGAGCGATCGTGGTGTCGGGCGGTCGGGTCGGCGTCCCCGTGGGGCCGGGAGCCGGGTCACCCATCGGTGGGCCCGAACGGACCGTGGGGGGGGCGATGTGCCGGCGGCGGGCGCCCCGGCAGGGGATTCCGGGTCCTGGTGGTGCTTCCTACCGGTCGGTAGCATGGGGGTATGGCCGAAACCCCCGAAACCGAGACCTCCGCCGCCGACACGAGCACCGCACCCGCCACCGGGGCGGGAGCGACCGCGGTGACCGATCGCGGGACCGCCCGGCTCGCCAAGCGCATCCGGGCCTTCGCCGCCGAGCACGGCGGTTCCGCCGACGCGTCCCTCACCCACCTGGGCGTCAGCGGCTACCGACTGGTCCTGGTGGGCGCGGACGGGACCTGGGGCGATGTGGTGACCCGTCACCGGGAGAAGGCGCTCGCCGCCGCGGCGAGCGCGGGCGTCACCGTGCACGACACGTTCGACGGGGAGCCGGCCGCCAGGGTGCGTACCGGCCCCTACGAGTGGAGCCGCATGGCCGGCAGCCAGG
>NZ_VKHT01000699.1 GCF_014141535.1 Streptomyces alkaliphilus
GGGCGGGGGAGCCGGCGGCGAGCCCCCGGGCGGTGGTCACGCCCCCTCCTTCGGGGAGCCGTGGATCTGCTCGGCCAGGCTCGCCAACACCTCGTCGGTGCGCGGCCCGTAGTTCAACAGCACACCGTCGTCGATGCTCGCGATCCGGCGGTTCATCCCGGCGGGCGTCTCGGCGATCCCGGGAATCTCCAGCAGGCCGTCCACCCCGCCCACGGAGGTGAGGCCCTTGGTCATCACCAGGATGACGTCGGGGGCGGCGGCGGCCAGGGCCTCGCTGGTGATGGGCGTGAAGTCCTTCTCCAGACCAGCCTCGGCTCCCGCGTCCACGGCTCCGGCGGCCTCGATCAGCGAACCGGCACCGGACCCCGCGCCCCCGATGAGGTACACCGACGCGGAGCCGCGCAGGTAGAGGAAGGCCACCCGGGGGCGCTCGGCCTCCGGGACGTCGGGCAGGTGGGCGCGCACGGCCCCGATGCGTTCGGTGGTGCGTCCGACCAGCGCGTCCCCCGCCTCCGGGACGCCCAGGGACTTTGCCACCGCCTCGATCCGGACGGTCACGTCCGGGAGTTCGTCGGCGGTTTCGAAGACCAGCAACGGGACGCCGGCCGCGCGGATGCGGTCGATCGCCTCCTCGGGGCCGGTGGTGTCCTCCACCAACACCACGTCGGGGTGCAGGGACAGCACGCTCTCCGCGGACACCTCGTGGCCCCGGGTCACCAGGGGGAGGTCGGCGGCCTGTTCGAAGGTGGCCGAGACGTCCCGGGCCACCACGTTCTCGCCGAGACCCAGGGTCCACACGATTTCGGCCAGCGAGCCGCTGAGCGGGACGATCCGATCGACCGCGGTCACGGTGACCTCGACACCGTCGGCGGAAGTGGCGGTGACCGGCAACCGCGGTGCGGGGGCGGGGCCCTCCAGGGGTTCCACCCGGTCGGCGGTCGTCTCGCCGGAGGTCGGGTTCCCCGCGGCGTCACCGGTTCCCGCGTCGGCGGTGTCCGGGGCGCCGCAGGCCGCCAACAGGCCCACACACAGGGGAACGGCGATCGAGGCGCCGAGTTTCGCCAGCAGTCCTGATCGTGTCCACACCTGGGCTTCCGCCTTCCGTACCGGGGTTTCGCGCAACCGTGCTCGTGGCTTAGGTTAGCCTAACCTCGCTCGGCCGAATTCGGTCGACCCGGTTCCCCGGAGGTATGTCCCGTGCTGCCCAGATCCGCCCGTTCCGCGTCGACTTCCGTCGCCGCACTGCCCGCGGCGGTCCTCGCGCTCCTGATGGTGGCCGTCGCCCTGCCCATGGTCCTGCTCCCCGCCCGGACCGCCCACGCGGCCGAACTCACGCTCTCCGGCGGGCGCATGGACTGGGGCATCCGCTCCTCCTTCCTCACCTACATCACCGGCCCCGTGGCGCAGGGCAGTTGGAGCCTGTCGGGCGGCGCCGGGTCGATCGGTTCCGGCCGGTTCCGCTTCCACTCGGCGCAGGGCACATACGACCCCGACACCGGTACGGTCCGCGCCCGCTACACCGGCGGCGTTCACTTCGTCGGCCACCGGGAGGACAGCGGCGAGTACCAACTCGACCTGACCATCTCCAACCCCTCGGTCTCGCTGACCAACGGATCCGGCACCCTCCACGCCGACGTGCGCAGCCGGGACCGCGACACCGGTCGGGTCACGCAGAGTTCACAGGTCGCGCTGGCCTCCCTCGCCCTGGGCGGGGTGGACCTGCGCGGGGGCTCGCAGATCGTCCTCACCAACGTTCCCGCGACCCTCACCGCCGAGGGCGCCAGGGCCTTCGCCGGCTACTACGTCGCCGGTGACCCGCTCGACCCCGTCAGCCTGACCGCCGACGCCGTCACCCCCGCCGCCGACCCCACCCCCGAGCCTCCGGCGGAGGAGCCTGAGCCGGAGGACGCCCGCGAGGAGGACGCGGGGGACGCCCGCGAGGAGGACGGTGAGGAGGACACCGGCGCCGAACTCCACGACGCGATCGTGGACTGGGGAGTGCGCCGCACCTTCCGGGAGTTCGTCACCGGTCCCATCGCCGAGGGGTCCTGGACCCTCGGGGACGGGGCCCTGGACGGCGGAGCGCTCTTCCGCTTCCCCGAGGGTCGGGGCGAACTCGACGCCGAGTCGGGTACCGCCCGCGCCGCTTTCGCCGGAGCCCTGCACTTCACCGGCAACGACCTGGACCTGCGGCTGGAGGCGCCGACCGTCGAGATCGCCGACGGCACCGGCACCCTGAGCGCGGACGTCACCACCGACGACGGGGAGACCCGAACCCTGTCCGTCGTCACCTTCGAGGCGTCGGAACTCGCCGTGGAGGACGATCTGGTGCTCCTCTCCGAGGTGCCCACCGTCCTCACCGAGGAGGGCGCGGAGATCTTCGGCGGCCTCTACGCGCCGGAGACGGAGATGGACCCGATCACGGTCGCCCTCGCCCTCTCCGAGGAGGCCGACCTCCCCGCGCTGCCCGACCTCGGCAGCGAGCCGCCCGCCGAGGAACCGGCCGCCGAGCCGGAACCGGCGGCCGTCCCGGAGCCCGAACCCGCCTCGAGCGACACGGACTCCGGCCTCCCGACCATCCCCCTCCTCGTCGGGGCGGCGCTCCTGCTGTCGCTCCTCGCGGCCGGGATTCCGCTGTGGCGCCGTCGGCGCCGCTCGGCGGAACCCGTCGGGACCGCGGGTGACGGGGACCCCCACGGGTCCGACCCCACCGGGACCGACGGGGCCGGTGCCGCCGCCGAGGGCGACGACACCCCCGACCCCGGGAGCCCGCGCAAGGACCCGAGGAGCCCGGCCGCTGAACC
>NZ_VKHT01000007.1 GCF_014141535.1 Streptomyces alkaliphilus
CCCTACGGGCACCCGCCCCCGAGAACAGCCCCCGGCACCTCCTGGACACGTTCCGCGCGCACAGCGACGCCGTCGCGACCGCCATCGCCTCCACCGAACTCGCCAAGGAACGACGGCGGAAAGCGACCACGACGCTGGACCCGGCCCGCCGTGCCGCACTGCTGAAAACCGCGACCACCTACGAACAACTGGCCTTCGACGACTGCCGGGAGCTGCGGGAGTACCGGCAGCGAATGCGCGAGCGCGGCCTGGTGCCTCCGGCGCTCCCGGACGAGCTCGCGTTCGTCGATGACATGGTCAACGACTCCGAGGACGATGCGTGAAAAAGGGTTCCACCAGTAGGCGGTGTTCCTGCCGCAACCCCGCGACCGGCACCGCGTACGGGACGGGCTGCCCCAAGCTGTCCAACCGGCGGCACGGCGCCTGGAGCGTTCTCCAGGAGCTGGAGCCCCGACAGGACGGGACCCGTCGGCGGTTCCGCCGCAGTGGCTTCGCGACCGCGGCCCAGGCCACCGACGTGCTGAACAAGGTCCGCGCTCTCATGGCGATACCGGAGAAGGACGATCGGACCGGTCAGCTGGCCATCAGCGATCTCCTGGAGGAGTGCGCCGCGGCCAATGAGCCGCTTCCGGACTACGACGAAACCCGGCGGCGCTTCAGGGTCGGAGAACCACTCGACCCCAAGACCACCGTCGAGGAGTGGCTCAAGGAGTGGCTGGCCGGGAAGAAGCGCCTGCGTCCCAACGGGGTCAAGCGGTATGAGGTCGACATACGGGTCCACTTGAAGCCCCATCTGGGCCACCTGCGGCTCGACAAACTCCGGGTCGCCCACATCAGCAGGATGTTCGAGGCGATCAACGAAGCGAACATCGAGATCACGGAACAGAACGCCCAGCGTCGGGCGGCCGTCGACGAGCTGAAGTCGATCCCGTTCAAGGGCGCGGAGAACCGCCTCCGCCGGCAGCACCTCAAGGCGGCCATCGACCGGATGCCGCCCTTCCGCCGCCCCACCGGCCTCAACACACAACCTCACATCAAGGCCACCCTGCGCGCCGCGCTGAACGTCGCGATCGCCCAGCAGCGCATGCCGAACTTCAACCCGGCCGAGCACGTCGAGCTGCTGCCCGGCGCCAAACCCAAGGCGTTGATCTGGACCGACGAGCGCATCGCCCGCTGGGAGGCGACCGGGGAGAAGCCCTCTCCGGTCATGGTCTGGACACCGGAACAGACCGGGCGCTTCCTCGATCACACCGAGAGCCACCGGTTGAGGGTGATGTGGCGGCTCATCGCCTTCCGTGGGCTCCGTCGTGGCGAGGGCTGCGGCCCTCGCTGGGTGGACCACGACTACGCCGGCTCCTCACTGGCCGTGGCGACGCAGCTGGTCCAAGACGGCTGGGAAGTCATCGAGGGAGCCCCCAAGACCAACAGCGGCATCCGCGTCATCGCGCTCGACAAGGAAACCAACGAGGACCTCAAGGCGCACTGCGAGCAGCAGGAGCGGGAGCGCGCCGAGTGGGGTGACGCGTGGGTGGAGACCGGCCGCATCTTCACCGAGGAGAACGGCACCCTGCTCCATCCCGGCAAGGTCACCGACCTCTTCGAGCGTCTCGTGGCGGAGGCCGGGCTGCCGCCCATCCGCCTCCACGACCTGCGCCACGGCGCCGCGACGCTGATGCTCGCGGCCGGCGTGGACGTGAAGGTCGTCTCCGAAACCCTCGGTCACAGCGACACCCGTATCACCCGCGACATCTACCAGGCCGTCCTCGACGACCTCGCCCGCGAAGCCGCCGAAGCCGTCGTCCAGCTCGTCCCCCGGGCCCGCGGACAGCGCCACCTTCGGGCGGTCCCCGATCAGTCGACCGGCTGATGCTCAACCCCGGCAGGGAAAGCCCGGGGACGAGCGAGACCGGGATGGCTCGTGTCCCCTGGCCGTCGTGCCCCTCCGAGGTCTGCTCTCCCCCGCGAGAGAGACAGATCTCCGCCAGGGTGATGAGGGGGTTGGGTGGCTGCACGTCGCAGCGGCGCAGCATCCGTTCGGGTCTACACCGGTAGGAACGGGCTTGGCCTGCCGTGCCAGGAGATGCGCAAAGCGTCGCGAGCTCGGGTGATGGCGACGAAGAGCTGGTTGCGGCTCTTCTTGAGTTCGCGTTCGTACCGCTTGGGGTCGGTCGTCTTGTACTTCTCGATGAGGGCGTTGCGCGGGAGGATGCCGTCGCACACCCCGACGATCGCGATCTTCTGGTACTCGAGCCCCTTGAAACGGTGCATCGTTCCGATGTGAACCTCACCGCCGCCCTGTGGTCCGTCCTTGGTGAGGGTCGCTGTGGTGATGCCGTGTTTTGTCTCCAGGTCGGCAGCGACCCGGCCGGCCATGTCTCCGTCGGCGACGCAGACGGCCATGGCACCGTTGGGGTCGCGCACGGTGCCGTCCTCGGTTGGCCGGGTGATCTCCGCGCGCCACTGCTTGAGCGCCTCGGCGAGCCGGGTGATCTCGTCGGTCCAGTCGGCGCAGGCGACGTATTGGGGGGATGGGCCGTGCAGCAGCGAGTGGTAACCGTCGAGGGTGTCGGTGCCGTCGTCAAGGTCGTCGTACGTGGCCCCGTGGACGATCTTGGCTGCCTGGTGGAGGATCTCCCGGGTGGTGCGGTAGCTCAAGGTCAGTTTTGAGGAACGGCCACGGATGTTGATACCGACGGTGGAGAGGGTGACCTGCCGGTCGTAGATCCGCTGGTGGGTGTCGCCAGCGATGAACAGGTCATTCGGGCCGGGCGCGACCATGGCGCGCAGCATCTTCCAGTGGGCCGGGCTGAGGTCCTGGGCCTCGTCGACCACGATGTGCCGGTACCGGTGACGGAGGTAGCGCATGGCGGAGCTGTTGTCGTCGAAATGGATCAGGTCCCCGCCGCCGATGGCCTCCTTGTGTTCGGCCCGGGTCCGGATCTTGCGGGCGCGCTCCATCTCGTAGCGGGCCGCGCGTTCGGCGGCTTGGGCCCAGGTCTCGCGACCCAGTCCGTTGAGGCGCAGGGTGAACTGGTCGAGCAGCTTCCAGATGGCCGCGCGTTCGGGCCGGTTGAGGGCGCGGCCCATACCGGCGCGACGGACCTTGAAGTAGTCCTGGCGGGTGGCCAGGGATTGGCCGAGGACGATCTGTTCCCATTCGTCGAAGAGGAACTCGGCGTCCCAGCGCTGTTCGTCGTGTTCGAAGAGAACCTCGCGCAGGATGTCCAGGGCCCGGTCGTCGCTGATCAGGCTGCGCTGCGCGCCGGGGGCGGTGTTCTCGGTGAGGACCCCTTGGGCGAGCTGGTCGATGTGCTTGATGTCGATGCGGCTCAGCAGTGCCGGGTCGACGAGTGAGGTGAGCCGGGAACGCAGGTCAGCGGTGAGGTTCTTGGTATAGGTGGTCAGCAGGATCGGCTTGCCGTGGCCGGGGGGCAGGGCGGCCGCGAGGCGGGCGACGCGGTGCAGGGCAATGATGGTCTTGCCGGTGCCGGGTCCGCCGCTGACCCGGGCGGGCTTGCTGTAGTTGCGTTCGACGATCTTGCGTTGGGTGGGATGGAGGTAGACCTTCCACGCGCGGAAGTCGCCCTCGGCCAGGACGTTGCGGATGTCGTCGTCGACCGTGGTGACCGCGGTCCGGGTGAGAGCCGCGCTCATGTCGTTCTCGAAGCCCGGTTCGAGCTCGGTGGAAGCGGGCTGGGTGATTTCGCGTTCGACCTCGTCGACGGTCATGCCGGAGCCGAGCCCGGTGAGGACCTCGGCGGTCAGGCGCGGTGCGCCGGCGATGAGTTGGTCGAGTTCTTCTTCGGCGGTGACGGTGAGGGCAAGGTCGATGAGGGCGTCTGCGACGCCGAGGCGACGTAGGTCCTCGGCGTCGCAACCGAGGAGGAGTGGTTCGGTGGTAACGGCCGGCTGCTCGTTCTCGGCGGGCGCGGGGGTGGGCGCCACCGGTGCGTCCTGCTCGTCCGGGGAGGGAGTGAGCTGGAGCCCCGCCCGTTGGAGCACGCTCTGGCCGACCACGCCAAGGTCGACGAACTCGATTTCACCGGTGATCCGGTTGATGGCGACGCTGAGCTCTTCGTACACGTCCTTGCGGTGGCGCACCGCGACGATCAGCCATTGCTGCACGCCGTCGGCGCCGCTCCCCGCCCGGGCGAGGAGCGCCCGGTAGGAACGATCGATCTTGGCACGGTGGATCCGGCCATCGCCCTTGAGTGGCTTGAGGTCGAGGCTGGGGTGATCGGGGTTGAGACGGAACTGGTGGCAGAAGTCGTAGAACTTCGTCTTGACCGACGAGTCCATCTTGTAGAGCTCGTTTTCGGCCTTCTGGTAGAGGCTGAGGCGTGCGGTCATCGTGCGGCACTCTGTTCTTCCGAGTCGGGACGGGCGTCGGCGTCGGGGAGGGCGACAAGGAGGGTGTCGAGCTCGGCGAGCCAGTCCTCGGCCGATCGGATCGTGAAGCCGGCGTCGCGGTAGGCCCTCCAGGTCTTGTCGCTCTCGTCGTCCTCCTGATCGTGCTGCTCGGCCATGACGGCGATCCGGAGGTCGCCGTGGTCCCAGACGAAGTCGGCGAGCCACCCGCGTTCGCCCAGTTCATAGCCATAGGCAGGGGCCTTTTTGCCGCTGTCGGCCAAGGCGTGGGCGAGGCGGGTGAGAGGGGCGTCGGGTTCGTCCTCGTCGAGGTATTCGAGGACCTCCCGGTCCCACAGCAGATCCCGCACCGCCGCTTCCAAAGGCGTGTCCCGGGACGCCGGCGAGGGCGCGAGTTGATGAGAGAGGGTGTTGGTGCCGTACCGCACGACGAGGGATTCGAGTTCTCCGATGCCGCCGAAGACCTTGAGCATGGCGGTGTCGAAGCGGCCCGCGGTGGAGGTGGTCAGTTGAATGCCGTCGCCGCTGTCGTGGGCAAGGAACTGCAGGATGTTGGACCACTGGAGCCAGGAGCGCCAGCGTGCCTTGTGTTCGGGTGTGCCGAGTTGGTCAGGTGTGGTGTCGTCGAGGCAGGCCAGAGCGGACCAGCGGCCGGTGGCGGCATCCACGAGGATGGCGACGGGCAGGCCGGATCGGTCGCAGGTCTGGAAGAGGTTGAGCGTGCCCGTGCCCTGGACGGGAGCCGGGTCGAGACCATCGGTGCGGCCCCAGGCGTCGAGGAGGTGATCGAGTGCGTGGCGGGTCTGATCGAGGGTGCCGTTGCCGACGAGGATTTCCCTGTCGGTCATGAGGAGCCCGCCGATGACAGCCGAGGCCCGCTTCCCCCAGGCCGCTTTGTCGGGGCTGCGCAGATACGCGAGGAGCATGGTCATCGGGTCGGTGAAGGCGGTGTCCGCGAGGTCGTCGCCGCGGTGCTCGGCATAGAGCCGCTTGGCGACGTCCTGGGCGCTGCGGAGATAGGGCGGCCATACCGGTTCGGCCGCGTCCCGCCCCGCTGCGGATTCCGCCGTGTCCGTCTGCCGCTCAAAGGCGGCGAGGTCGTCCCAGGTGAGCTGGAATACTGTCCGGCCTTCCGCGCGGAGTCGGTTGCGCTTGTCGGCATCGCCGGCGAGCCGATTGTGACGGCGAGTGGCGTGGTAGCGATGCCCGTCGAGGTAGACGATGATCTTCTGCTTGGGGCCGTCGGTGCGTTCGAAGGTGAAGTCGGTACGGGTGAAACCCTCGTTGCGCTGGGGGGTCAAACGCCACCCGTGCACGGTGCCGAACTCGTCGAGACGCAGGTAGGCGCTGTTGTCGCCGCTCTCCTCCAGGACGGCGTCACCACGCTGTCCGACCCACCCGCGCAGGGCCCTGAGAAAGCGCGCCTCGAGGTCGGACTCGACCTGTCCGTCGAGTCCGATCTGGTCGGTGTTGCCGACCGGCTTGGTGACCCATGCGTCGGTGTCGGTGCCGAGGAGTTCGTCAAAGATCTCCAGAGCGGCCTGACGGGAGACGCGCTCGATCTGCTGTTCGTCGGCGTAGCGGTACAGGCAGCGGTGGCAAGCCGGCCCGCCCTCTCCGTTGCAGGGGCACTCCACCAAGAGCCGACGTGCGCCTTCGAGCACCTGCCGGAAGGCCGCCGGGTCGGTGAGTCGATCGAGGTAACCGGTGCCGTGCGGGAGACGGTCGTACAGCACGAGGAAGTGACGCTTCTCAGCGGTGTCGCGGTCCGGCATGGTGGCGAGGGTGGTGTCGAGGTGCTGTGGGTCGCCCCCGAAGGCGTCGTCCACGCCCAGCCGTAGGGCTGCCTGGAAGGAATGCACCTTCTCCTCGACGAGAACGGTCGCGGCGGGCAGCAGGATGCGCAGGGCCTCGGTCTCCAGCTCGTGGGCCAGCAGGACGGCTTCCTGCGGCACGCCCTTCCTGCCGCGTCGCAACGGACACCAGGGGGTGTGGTGCTTGAGTTCGCGCTGCCGGTTGGCGGAGTTGTCCACGGCATCGCGGTCGTCGTCGAAGACCGGGCGTCCGTCTGCGCTCGCAGCTCCGCAAGCGGTACACACGTGGAACGGCGCGATACGCACGGGGCGCCCGGCGAGCTGGTCGTTCTCCTGGGCTCCGATGCTGAGCGGTCCGGTGTTGACGCGACGAATGACGGCCCGCCGGGTGTAGTCGACGCCAAAGATCTCCTTGGTGTGTCGCCAGGACTTGCCGGCGGCGAAGTCCTTGGGGTCGATGTCGACCATATCGACGACGGTGTAGAAGCGACGCTCCCGGTCATCACTCTCGTCGCCGATCCTGGCGTCTTCGCGCTTGTCTCGGGCCGTGACGACGCTGGGCTGCACGATCTGCCACAGACTGCCGGAGTCGGCGATGCCCGCCTCTCCGCAGCGCGGGCACGGCGTGATGTCGTTCTCGGCGTTCTCGGTCCGGACGTAGCCGCATGAGGGGCAGAAGCGCCAGTGGCGCCAGTCGTGGTCCCGGCCGGTGACGATGTCGATGCCGGTGATCCGGTGCTTGTAGCCCTCGGCGTAGAAGGTGTTGCCGGGGGCGAGCTCGGAAAGGGCGAAGCCGCGCGGTCGCCCGTAGGAGAACGATTTCGACTTGTAGCGGTCCCGTCCCTCGGGCGTGGTGCCCTCGGGCCAGAACACGGTGGCATCGAGAGTGGTCACGGCATCGATGAGGGCATAGTTGGGCAGCAGGCCGAGGTCGCACAACACAGCCTGAGCGGGCCGGCGCTGACGCGCGGCGCCCTGCTTCGAGACGGCACCCAGTTCCGCCTCCAACTCCGCCTTCGTTCCGGCCTGTTCGTCGTCTCCTTCCTTGAGCTCGTCGATCGCCGAGCGGATCGTGCGGATGCGGGTACGCAGCTTCTGGTTCTCGTGCTCCCACTCCCGCTCGGCCTTCTCGATCGCGCTGCGGATGCCCCGGACCGCGTACCGCCTCAGTTCTTTCCGGGCCGTCTCACTCACGCCGGTCGGAAAAAGCGCGAGGAAGCCCGAGGCGAGTTCCTCGCCGTGGGCGAGAGCAGCCTCGGTGAAGTCGGTGAGGTAACCGGAGGGGCCGAACAGCTCATCGACCCGGCGCGGCAGTGCCGCCAGCGGCTTGCCATCCTCTCGCAGCAGCCGGCCACGCGCCGCGAGGTCGAGGAGGTGCGCGGTGTACTGGCGGCGCAGGATCTCGATGGCCGAGAGATACGAGCCCGGCGGCACGATTCGTCCGTCGATCATGTCTCGTGGCCGGTCGAGGAAGTACAGGTCACGGCGAGTGCGGTCGGGGATGGTCAGCAGAAAGGCGTTACCGGTACGGCGGCCGGCCCGGCCCGCCTGCTGGACATAGTTGGCAGGCCGGCGCGGCAGGGCGCCGAGGACGACGGCGGACAGGTCGCCGATGTCGATACCCATCTCCAGAGTGGGCGTGCAGGACAGCACGTTGGGATCGTTGAAGCCCTTGCCGTCGCGGAACGCCTCCTCGACGCGCTCGCGCTTGCCACGGGAGAGCAGTCCCGTGTGCTCAGCCGTGATGACCTGGTAGGTGCCGGCGCGCCGGTAAAGACTGCGGTAGTAGTCGTCGCGGTAGTCGCGGTCCCGATCATGCCGGTCCACGGTCTCCAGCCACCGGTCACCCGCGACGAGCCGTCCATTCGCGCAGCGGTACGCCAGGCAGGGCTGCCCGTGATACTGGGCCAGCAGCGAAGGGTGAACGGTCTGCTCCCAAAAACACTTCGGGCAGCGCACATACGATTCGTTGACCCGGGCATCGGGCAACAACTGCAGACACACGGCACCTGGTTGGAGACCGTAGAGGCGGACCGCCGTATCGCGCGGGGTACGCGCCGCGAGCAGTCCGGCGTCGGTGAGTCGCGGCAGCAGCCGCACCCAGAGCTCATCGGCCTGTTCACGGGTCATGTCGAGACAGCGCTGGGCCCAGGTCTGGTACCAGGACAGCCGCCCGGCTGCGAAGTCGAACTCGCTGCTCTGCTTGGGTCGGGCGAGGAGGAAGGTCGGGGCGGAGACCCCCTTGGGAAATGCCTTCATGCCGCGCGGACGGCCACCCCAGATGAAGTAACGGCTGGTGCCGGCTTCGTCCAGAAATTTCTCCAACCATCGGTGTCCGACCGCCCCTTTTCTGCGCAGCCGGTCCAACAGACCGCGCAGAAAGGCCAGATAGCGGGCGTCCTCGTGCTCGGTGAGTGCCCGCCCGCGGTGAGTGGACTCCTCATGGACAGCACGTACGATCGCCACGGCTGCCCGCTCGTCCGGAATGCCCACCCACGCGGCGGCGGTGCGGGTCAGCTCCAAGGTACGGCCGTTGCGGGAACGGTGGCCGAACTCCATCACGGCCTCAAAGGCGAACCGTTCCCCGATCAGGTCCCAGGTTCTCCTGTCCCCGCCGCGGCCCTTGCCCGACAGCAGACGCGCCACGCCCGTGTCATCGTGCAGATCCGGTGGGACGACGGCGGCGAGGGTCTCGCGGTCGGTGGTGGCCGCGACGACATCGGCGACGAGGTCGTTGAGCGCGCTCGGTCGCTGCTCGCTCAGGTGTTTGGCGAACAGGGCCCGCAGGGAGAACGTGTACGACCGGGAGGCGACGAAACCGGCCCGGTGCGCGGCATCCTGCACCGAGTCGTTGAACATCAACGTCTTCGTCTCACGCTGCTCCTTGTCCATCTCCCCGCCGGTGAACAGCTGGGTGACGGACGCGGCGGCGAGCGCGGCAGCACCCGTACCCAGGAAGCGGATCGCGTTGTGCGTCCCGCAGGCCGGGCACCAGTCATCCTTGGCGGCCCGCTCGGCGGTGTCGCCGAGCTGGACCAGGACGAAAGCCGAATCGGGGCCGGCCGGCTGCGGATCACCCTCATCGTCGTAGTCGGCCCGGGGATCGGGCAGGTGCAGGCGACTGGACGTGCCGTCGAGCACCATGAGCACGCCGACACCGCCGGTGGTCAGTGACTTCTGCGCCGCCCGGTCCATGGCGGTACGGCCGTTGCCCTCACGGGCCTCGTTGTCCGTGGCCGCCACCAAAGTGCGCACCTTGGCCTTGTCGGCGGTCACCGTGGCCCGACGGATCTTGTGGGCGTCGAAGCTCAGCTCCTCCAGGTCCGACTCAGGGGCGAGGACCGACCAGCCGGACCGCCCGCACTCGCGGCAGTACACCGCGGGCAGGAAGACCTTGGTGTCGCGCGAGGTGGTCGTGTTGGGTGTCGCACGCCGCTGACTTCCCCCTCCGGCCATGTCCCAGGCGAACTCGGCCCTCGGCCAGGGCAACACACCACGCAGCATCCGCGTGACGGACCGCGCCCACTGATGCACCTCGACCTGCACGAAGGGCCGGTTGCTCCCGGTCGGCGCCTCCGGATCACGTGCCACGGACAGCAGGGCCACGAAACGGGCGAGGGCCAGGACGGCGACCTGCGGCCGCGTCGTGATCGCCTCATCCCAGCTCTTCGCCCCGCTGCGGCGCATCACGTCCAACACCTCGTCGTAGGTGCGCACGGTGCCGTCGAATGCGTTCAGGACCGCGTATGTGAGCCGGTTGCGCTTGAGTGCGGCACCAAGGGCTATCGGATCGATGGTGCGGCTCCCGGTGACCGCCTCGGCCAGGTCCGCGAGCGCTTCGGGGCCGGATGCCGGCTCCGGCAGAGCGGTCAACGTCTCGGGAGGCGCGGCCTGGCCGGGAAGAAACTTCGCGTCCAAGATCGATTCGTCGAGCATGAACTCGTCGACTGTCAGTCGGTCCTCCCCCACGATGGCATCCTCGGTGAACTCGACACCGAAGACATTGGTGGCCACGGAGAGCAGTTGCCGTACCCCGTCCTCCCCGGTGCCGGACGCGAGGGTTGCGGAGGTCGCGATGGGGGTGATCGCGCCGAGCGGACTATCGGGTTGGCTGGCACCGACAGCGATGGCCAGGCGCCGCAGCAGCATGGCCACGTCTGTGCCCTGAGCACCGTCGTAGGTGTGAAACTCGTCGACAACCACATAGCGGATGTCGCTGCCGTCCCACAGCGGCGTGTCGGCAGCACGCTGTAGAAGCAGATCGAGCATCTTGTAGTTGGTGATCAGAATGTCCGGTGGGGAGAGCTGCATGTCCTGGTGGCGGGTGTAGACCCGGTCGTAGTGCGTCGCCGCCTTGTCCCCGATGTAGAGGCCGGCGCGTACGCCGCTCAGCTCCTCGTATTCGGTGAGCAATTTGTTGAGGCGGACCGCCTGGTCGGAGGCCAGAGCGTTCATCGGGTAGAGAATGATCGCCTTGACCCCGGTGTTCCCGGCCGGGCGCTCGCGGGCGCAGTGATCGAGAATGGGGTAGAGAAACGATTCCGTCTTGCCGGACCCCGTACCCGTTGTCACGAGGGTCGGCTGTGGGTAGTGCCCATCCTTCGAGGTGAGTCGGGCGAAGGCACGGGCCTGGTGCGCGTACGGCGTCCAGCCGTCGGTGCGCACCCAGTCCAGGTGCTGCTGCCATCCGTCCTCGGCCGGCGTGAACGGCGTACGCAGCCGCAGGTACGGGCCGCGGAACATTCCCGTGGTCTCGTCCCCAAGGAAGGCGTGCAGCGCTTTACGAGCGCCCTCGTCCGCGAGGCCGTACGTCGTGGACAGGTACTGGAGCAGGCTCTCCTTGAGCCCCTGTGCTTCGAGGGTCGGCCTCACTGGTTCGGGACCTCCATCTTCACCGGATCCCACAGCCCCTTCGCCGCAGCCTCGTCCAGGCGCTTCTTGAAGTAGGCGTGGGCCTCCCGCATCTCACGCTCACGGTTGGCCTTGTAGAAGGGGGCGGTATAGCCATTGGGGGTGAGCGCGTCGGCGTCGGCCGGGGCCGGAAGAACTCCATTCTTCTTGGGGGCTCCGACGGCGGCCAGGTAGGTCTCGAACTGGGTCCAGTGCTCCTTGGTCTGGTCGAATCCGTACGTGTAGCGGTCCCCGGCAATCTTCCGCTCATTGGCGTCGAACCAGGTAACCCGGTCGAAGTCCTGCATGATCGGGAAACGAGCCCGGTACATGGCGAGGAGCGTGTCCGCGTCGATGCCGAGCCATACGGCGACAAGAGCGTCGATCTCGACCAAGGCGGCACGACGGGCGTACTCAGTACGGAGGGAGGTGTCGCGCTGCCAGGTAGGAGTGACGTCATGCAATTCGGTCGCGAGGTGGGGCCATTCGATAGCCCACGACTCATAACTGCTCCACTTGGGGTCGTAGAGCTGCTCCCAGAGGTCGGCATAGGCGTTGGTCAGGGCGTTCAGGCGGAGTGTGCGGAGGAGGAGGGCGGAGGCCAGGGGATGGTCGTCCTGGGGGGCAGGTAGCAGCTTCGCCTGGTTTTCGTGCAAGTGTGTCCACGCAAGCGTCCGCAAGAAATAATCAATCGGCAGTCCTGACCAGAACCCCCCAACCAGTACAGAATGCCGCACTGATGAGACGAAGGCACTACGGACTCCCCCTACATGAGTCACGTGGCGAGGCAACAAGGCAGCATACAAGGCACGTTCAGTATCGGGAGCAATCTGGTTTCGCCACGCCCAACGAAAACGCTCACTATATGGCGTGCCGACCTTCGAAATCAGGAACTTCTCGATCTGCCCATCCGTGACCTCCTTCAGCTCTATCTTACGCATCTCTGCGATCCTGAACCGGGCCCGCGCACGCTCCTCCTCTGACGCAAGGAGCGCTTTACATCTCTCCCAATCGGGCCACCTATCCTGCTCCTTCAGGAACACGTCACGGGGAGCCACACGCCGGTACTCCGACTCCGGAACTGCGTCGTCCGCGAGCACTCTCGGATCGAGGCCGCGCGTCTCACCACCCCCCTGACTGGGCTGCTTAAACATCGGGTTGGCAACGCCGATCTGCGACCCCTTAAGGATGACGTCACTCCACACCCTCGCGTAGTAGTCCTCCTGGCCATCAATTCCGGTGTTGTACTCGATAAGTCGCTGGTTCTTCTCCGGACCGAATTTCGCCTTCTTGGCGCCGCTTTCGTGGTACCCAGGCGAGATGTCAGGACCCAGCGCGCCAAGTCGCAAGGCATACGTGCCAAGCGCGTCAATCGCTGGGTCCTCCGCCGTACTCACTGGCGTGAGTAGACGCGTGTGCTCCAGCGGAACGTCATCGCCTGCCAGTCGGCGCCACCGTCTGAGGGTGTCGGGTGTAACTCGGACCACTCGCTTGGGGTGAGGGCGTTCGTCCCAGTCTCCGTTGTACTTAACACCGGGATCGACACCAACATCTTCGGCGGTGACAGAAAATCGAAGCGAGTCGACGGTGAAGAGCCACGACAGCGAGTCGAATGAGATATCTCCTCTAGCCCCGTAGATGTGCACACCGAAGTGGCTGGACCGCCCCACCGGCGGCGGGAAGAAGCGGTTGCCCGCATTGACGAAGTCACCATGCACTATTAGTCGCCGGTACGCGGCTTCACGCAGCACCGCCTCTTTGTCGCCCGCGAAGTGGGTGCCAGGATGCACCATCCCAGCCGTCCCACCGCGTGCAGCGTGGTCCCACACCTCACACATGAACGCACGGTACAGATCAGGCTGGCTTCCCGAGATCAACGGATAGACGGGCGATGCTGAGAGGTAACTCGCCATCGTCACCGTATTCGTTGTCTCTCCACGCAGATACTCCCGTACCTCCTCTTGCGCGAGCTCGGCATCACGTCGACGGTTCTTGTCCTCTGCCTTTGGCTTCTCCGTGAGCATGAACCACGGCTCGTACTCCGCGAGGACCGGATCCTCCTTCCATTCCGGCCGCACCCACGGTGGGTTGCCCACCTGAAGGTCGAAGCCCCCCACCTCACCGGTGAAGACGCCCGCGAAGTCCAACTCCCAGTGCAGGAAGCCCTGCTTCTCGGCGATGTCGCGGACTAGGCGCATCCACGGATACCGCGTCTCGACCGCTTTCCGGGCTTCGTCCATGCCCATCTCGGCTTGGATCAGGTCTTCGAGAGCCTTCAGCTCCTCGAGGGAGTCAACTGTTGTGGCAAGGGTGTTCTCCGGCACAGGGGCGGTACCGAGCATGGACTCCAGGAAGGCGATCCAGTCGTCCAGCTCCGCGAGCGGGATGACGTCCCGGCGGCGCACCAGCCCGCCGGTCTTCTTAGGCGTGGAGGAGGTACGCGCCTTCTTGACCTGCTTCTTCTCCACGAGTCCGTCGTCGTCCCCGCCCTCACCCAAGAACATCTGGTCGCCGTCCATGGCGAACAACAGGCCGTTCTCGACGAACTGAGCTACGGGTGTTGGCTCGGGTGTTGGCTCGGGTGCAGGCTGCTGCTCGCCCGCTACCGACGACAGCAGCGAATCCAGGTCGGCCCCTGCCTCGACCGTCACCACCGGAGCCGTGTCGTACTCCACGTCTGTGCCGTCCAGCAGTCCCACCTTGTCCAACGGCCAGAACCACAGCGCACACCACGCGTCCATGACCTGCTTGAGCCGCCAGTACGGCGCCCCCTCCGCCTCGAAGAGGTCCTTGAAGACCTGCTCCTTGGTCAACGGCAGGCTCCGGTCGGGGTTCTGCTTGTCGCGGCGGAGGAAGACGTACTCGGCCACGTCCTCCTCGTGGTCGGTCCCCCACACTTCGATGGTGCGGGCGATCTCCCGTTCGCTCAGTTCCATGCGCTTGGCAACGAGCTTCCAGAGGAACTCGACCCGGCTGGCCGCAGCCTGCAGGCGGGCGAGCTGGCTGCTCTTGCCACCCGTCGTCTTTGGCTTGGCCTTGATGCACTTCTTCCAGGTCTTCAGCTGCTCCACCTGTGGCCCGGCGAGCTGCTCGACGAGTTTCTTCGCGTCTCCGCTCGCTCCCGCAACCGCGCCCCAGCCAGGGGCGGGTAGGAGGAACTGATGTACTGCCCCATCCGGGAGTGGCTGCTTCGCGCCGCCCTCGGGCGCTCGGAACGGCAGCTTGGTCGGCGTATGTGCGCCGATGGTCCGTTCCTTCTTGATGCGCTCCGCCTCGTAGACCCAGCGTCGTGCGCCGATGAGGGAGTTTCCGCGTCGCAGGTGGAGGCCGAACCAAGGGGCACGCATACCCGGGTGCATGGTGTTGAGCCACAAGGACACCTCGGCAAGCTCCACACCCGTCGCGTTCAGATCGATGCCGTACGCGTTGTGGAGGGCAATGTACGCCTTCACCTTCTGCTTGGCGTCGAGCGTCTTCGATGTATCGAGGCTAACGCCCAGCTCCTCTTGGCGGCGCTTGAGGTACTCCTCGGCGACCTGATTGATCGCCTCGTTGAGGAACGCCCCCGAACCCAGGGCCGGCTCGCAGATCGTGTATCGCAGCAGCTCGCTCGCGCGTGTCCGGACCGTGTTGCCGTCGGCGTCCTTCTCCTGGTCGAGGCGGTGTTTGAGCGCCAGCTCGACGGTGACCTTGGTGAGGGACTCCGGGGTGTAGTACGAGGCGGATGTCTCGCGGTCACGGCCGGCCAGGCGGTAGACGAACGTGCCCGGGGCGTACTTCTTGGGGCCGCGCAGGCCGTACTGTTCGGCGTCCTCGGCGGAGTACACGACGTGCGTGTTCTCCGGGTAGTCGTTCAGCCGGTGAGCGGGGATGAGCCAGGAGCCCTTCTCCGGGTCGCCGTACTGCTTGCCGCCCTTCTTCGCGCCGGGCTTGGCGACCTCGGCCAGTTCCTCCTCGGCGATGATGCCGGTGTAGGACATCAGGCCTTCGTAGACAGCGCCGAGCTGGTTGATGCCGAGGTTGCGGTAGGAGATGAAGCCGCCCTGCCGGCCCTTCTGGGCGGCCTCCTTCATGGTGAGCAGGCGTAGCACCTGGTGCAGGGCCTCGTTGCGCAACCGCAGGTCCAGCCACCGCGGTGGCTCGTCCCCGTCCTCGTCCCAGCGGGGATCCAGGACACGAGTGCCGATGAGGGTGATCGCTTTGGCATCGAACAGCTCGCTGCGTAGCGGCTCGAAGCGCAGGCCGCGCTGTTCGCTGCGCTGGTCGGCGGGCTTGTGATCGTCGGCTTCGGTGCCATGCGGACGGTGACCGTGGTTGACCTTGTTGAAGAGGACATCGAGGGAGACGAAGAGGTGGAAGCCACCCCGACTGTCCTCATCGACCAGCTTCCGGTCACGCGCCACCAGTTCGCGCAGTCGGGCGATCGAGTAGCCGGCCTCGTAGGTGGAGTCATCGGCGGGCAGGATGCCCAGCTCGGGGCGTGCCTCGGCGTACAGGAGAAAGAGGATGCGGTAGAGGTAGCGCAGCGATTCGCGGGTGAGCTGCTTGGCGAACGGGCCCTTCTTGAGGTCCTCGATCTCCCGCGGCTCGACCTCCGCCTCTCGCAGGCGGGCCAGCACCTCGTTCGCGATGATCTCGACCGAGCGTTGGAGCCCCTTGCGGAGCTCGGTGTTGACGCCGACGGCGTTGTCTCGGGATGCCTTGATCAGGTCGTCGATGCGTCGGCCCTTGCCGTCCGGGCGAGGCGCGAGCATGTCGTGGGAGAAGAGGGTGGCGAGGAGGGCGAGTTCGCCCATCTTCGCCGTGTCGTTTCGGGCGAGGGCCGCGTCGAGGCCGGCGGCGAGGTAGCGGCCCTCGGCCCAGGCGTTGCGGTCGGCCAGGACGATCACACCACCGCAGAGCAGCAGAATGAAGCGGGGGGCGTCGCCGCCGGGTTCGTGCAGTTCGCTTTGGAAGAGCCAGTCCGCCAACTTCTCGCCGACTTCGAGGAGGCCGTCAGCGGTCTTGAGGGGGTGGAGAAGTCGTCCGGCCCCTTCGGGGTCGAGAGCGTCGTCCAGAGTGGCGGTCCAACCACAGTCAAGGGCGACGACCCCGTCTCCATGCCAGGCGACGTGAACTTCGTACTCCCTGCCCGCGTTGTGCACGGTGACCGCCTCGGGCCGGTCACCGTAGCCGAGGGCTTTGAGGACAGCGGTGTGCCAGGTGGTGATGCGCTCGGCCCACTCGCCCGTCGGATCGTCGTAGGTGCTGCCGAGATCTTCCTCGGTGGCGCGGGAGGCGAGAAAGGGACGCGTGGTGGTCTGGTACTCACCACGGAGCCGGGGCAGGAGTTCGCGTGGCGTGGGCTGTGGGTCGTATGGATCCGTCTCGCGGCTCGTCCACAGCGCGAGCAGGCCCTCTTCACCCACCTTGGTCCGCTTGAGGGTGTTCTGCAGTTCCTCGCTGAAATAGTGGGCGGAGAGGTACTCGCCGCGGTTGGCGAAGGAGTCGTAGGTGTAGCTCATCGTGCGGACTCCTCATCGTGCGCGGCGGACGCGGTGGAGGTGTGGAGAGGTTCGAGGACGCCGAGGACCCGCAGCATCGGGTCGCCATCGGTACGTAGGCGGCGTACGAGGTCGCGGCGGCGAGCAGCGGTGTCGTACACCTCCTTACGACGGTGCTGCTGGTTGCCTACGGCGATCAGGGCCCCCTGCTCCCAGACCTGCACCCGGTCCTCGTAGGGGGCCAGATAACGATCAACCTGCTCGTCGTAGTCGGCGCGGCGTTCTCGCATATGGGTCTCAGCCACGTCGACGGCTGCGGGAACGAGATCCTGGAGAAGGACGGGATCGACGGGACGCCCACGGCCTGGCATGTCGGGTCCGACTCCGCAGGCCGTGAGGAACGCCGAATCCATCCGCCAGACCCGGGGAGCGGCCTCGGCGAGACCGGTGACGGCCATCCACTCCACGACCGTCGGCTTGCCCGCCGCGTTGGAATAGACGCCTTGGAGGAGGTAGACCGGACCGGTGAGGGCTGCGGGCAGGGCGGCGTCGATCCGTTTGGCCTTGTCGAGGTCGGGTCGGTAGGCGAGGACAAACGCCTCGTCGTAACGGAGCTTGGCGAGGACCTTGTCCGTCACCCAGTCGAGTACGGGGTGGATATCGGACACGTAGGAGACGTTGGGCCACTGGGAGGTCGGCTGCTCGGACTTGCCCTGCTTGGCGTTGCGAGCGGCTTCCAGCCGATCGGCGGCGTACTGCTTGTCGAATGTGATGCGCAGCGTGCCGTCGTACTTGGATGTGGTGAGGATCTTCTCCTGCTCCAGGTACGACTTCGGCAGCTCCCGAAATCGGTACTGCAGGTCGGCGGGAGGGGTGAACTCGATACGACCATGGGCCGTCTCGGGCCTCCAGTTGAGCGCTTCGCGTTCGGCCTGCGGGTAGATCAGATCCATAGCGGCGTGGAAGTACGCCTTGGTGTCGGCGAAGACATGGGGCACATCGGCCTCGGGCACCGGGGCCGTGCCGAGGATGGCAGGAGTGGCCGCCGGGTCGGCAAGCCTGGCGTTGGCGCCGGCGAGGAGTCCCGCGAGTACCCCACCGGACTCCTGCTGGGACTGCTTGATGGAGCGTTCGACGGTGCCGCCCTTGATGAGGTCGCGGGTGAGGCGGTCCTCTTCCTTCTTGTCGTTGTAGAGGCCGGTTACCGCCTCGGCGCTCCCCTCGCCGGTCTCGATCTCGTGCGCCTGGGCCTCGCGCCGCAGGAGGCGGGTGCCGACGAGCCGGTCATCGAGCGTGAGCATCTCGCCGCTCTCCTTGTCACGCCGCCACGGCACGTCGGCGATGAGAGAGAGCGCCCGGAACTCGGGGCTGACCGCCTGCCCGTAGCGGTCGATACGCCCGTTCCGCTGCTCGATGCGGATGAGGGACCAGGGAAGGTCGTAGTGGATGAGATCGTGGCACTGGTGGTGCAGGTTGACGCCCTCGGACGCGATGTCGCCGGTGAACAGCAGCCGCACCGGCTCATCACGTCGGCCGAAGCGGTCGACGATCTTCTGCTGCTGCTGGTCGTTGGTGGTGTCCCCGTGCATGACCTCGACGGCTCCGCCGTACATCTTCCACGGGCGCGTCTTGTCGACCTTCGTCTGGTTCTTCGTGAAACCGAGCCGGGACGGGACCACCCGGGCCAGCCAATCCAGGGTGTCGACCCGCTCGGAGAAGATCACGACGCGGCGCTCGGAGCGCGGGCCGACGCCGAGGTCATCCTTCAAGGTGCGCACGAGGGCATCGAGCTTGGCGGAGTCCTGGTCGGTGAAGTCCGCTACCAGTGCCTCCAGTTCTGCGAGGGCCTTGCTCTCGGCCGCGAGAGCTGCACGGCGCTCGGGAGTGTCCGCCGCGGCCTTGCCCTTGGTCTTGCCCCTCGCCATACGGCGCTTCGGGTCGTCCAGGTATGCGCGGCGCTTGGCGAGGGATTCCCTCAGGGCGACGTGGGAGGAGAGGAATGCCTTCAGGAAGTTGTAGCCGACCAGCGGATCGGCGCAGACCGACGAACGCTCGGGGTCGCCCGGGGTCCACTCACTCCCCAGCTTCTCCAGAACGGCGACCTCCTTCGGCGTCGCCGGAGCCGGCACCGGCAGTGAGTCACCGCGTTCGGCCCAGGGCTTGCCCTTGAGACCGTCGCGCACTTCTCGGTCGGTCTTGGTGCGCCTGATGTAGAGGTGGTCGAGAGCGGCAACTTTGTAGCTCTTGGGATCGGCGATCGCCGCCGGATCGAGCATCTGGATCAGCTCGGCGAAGGACTCGGCGTCACCGTTGTGCGGAGTGGCGGAGGCCAGGATCAGCGCATCGGTCCGCTTGGCGAGGCGGCGGGCGAGGCGGTTGTTGTGGGTGCCCTTGTTCACGACATTGTGCGACTCGTCGATAACCACCGCGTCCCAGGTGATGTTCTTCAGGTGGTGGGCGTATGTCGCCGACTTGAGGGTGTCGACGGAGACGATGACCCGCTTGAAGTGGGCGAACGGGTTCCGACCTGCCGGGATCTCCTGCTGGATGCGCTGGATACCGGTGGAGTCGAGTCGCACCAGCGGCAGGGAGAAACGGGTCCACAGCTCACGCTGGAACTGCTCCAGCACGTGGGCGGGCGTGACCACGAGAATGCGCTCGCCACGTCCCCTCCGGATCAGCTCCGCGAGCGTGATGCCGATCTCCAGCGTCTTGCCCAAACCGACGACGTCGGCGATGAGTAGCCGGGGCTGTGGGTTTCGCATCGACAGCGCCAACTCGGCGGGGCGCAGCTGATGCTCCTGCCGGTCCATGAGGAAGGAGTCGGCGAGCGCGAGGCCGTGCTCGGTCTGCGGCAGCGCGGTCTTACGGATGACCGCCTCCAGGTAGAGGCGGGCTTTGGCGTGCTTGGAGGTGTGGTCGGGCACGAGCCGGGTCTTGCGCGGGTCGAGTACGTCGATTTGGTCGAGCCCGGAGTAGAAGATCGCGTCCGTGCCACGGACGAATGAGGAAACCCCACTGACCTCGACCAAAAACCCGTCACTGGACTCCGCGACGGACTTCACGAGCCACTGCTCGTGACGTATTCGGACCTGAGCGCCGGGGGCGAAGGCCGGCCTGGTATTGGTCGAGTACGCCGACTGTGCCGTATCGGCGTCACGCGCCTCAGGTAACTCCGGCTGCATCGCCGTGGTCACGTGGTGCTCCTCTGTGGACTGGGTGTTCGTGATGTGCGGTGTGCCGGGTCGGGGTCCGAAAGTGGCCGACCGGTGAGGCGGGCGTCAACGGGATGGGGGCGGCGTTTCTCACCCTTTGTACCGCCCTCCGGACCGGCGTTGCCGACGAAAGGATGAAAAGCGCGGTTCAGCGCTTCGGCCAGGTGAGCGTCGGCCCCGCCGCGTAACGCTCGCGCAACTTCTCCGCGACCCGCAGGGAAGCGGGGGGACGACCCCGTTGTGGCCCGGGCCCAGCCGGACTGCCGTTCCCGGGCTCGGGTCGCTGTGAAGACACGGGTACGGGCGGGGGTGAGCTCTCGGCCGGAATGTCCGGACCGGATTCGCCACCAGGAAGCTGGGCCGGAATATTCCCCCCGGGGAGGGCCGACTCTTCGCGCAGCAGCCTCTCGAGCGAGTCGAGCCGATCCAGCATCGGCCCATCAGGCTGGGGCTGCACCATCGTGGGGTGGCCCTGCGCAGTCGTCTCCTGGATCAGGGCTCGCCGTGCACGAGCCGGACTCGTACCCAGTAGACGCATGAGGTCGGCACACTGCCGGGTCACCTCCTCCAAGGAGGGGCGGTCCTCCGTCTTGTGCGCCAGCATGGCCCTCACGATGGGGGCCAGTTCATCGGGCAGCCCGGACAGATCGGGGCTGATCTCGGGGTTGACCACCTGCGCGGCAACCGCCTCCCACCGGACGCCGTCGTACGGGTAGTGCCTGGTCGCCGCGTACAGAAGTACAGTGCCCAGGCCGTACACGTCGGCAGCCTGCGTCACACCCAGCTCACCCAGGGCCTGCTCGGGAGGCATGCAGCGAACTGTGCCGATGACCACACCGGCCTGTGTGAGCGACCCCTTGGATGCCCCGACGAAGGCACCGAGGCCGAAGTCGATGATCACCGGGCCGAAGTCCCCGAGAACGACGTTCTGCGCCTTCAGGTCACGATGTACCAGGCCCGCTGAATGCACGGCGGCCAGTCCTTCGGCCAGCAGCGCGCCAAGGCTCGCCACGAGTGGCGCGGACAGCGCGCCCTGGTCCTTCACGACATCGGAGAGCGGGCGACCGGGGACGTAGTCCATGGCCAGCCAGGGCTGCTCGGCGAACGGGTCCGCCTCGATGAAACGGGCCACACGGCCCGTGCCCGAGATCGTACGCGCGATCGCCGCCTCGCGTTCGAATCGGGCGCGCGTGTGCGGATCCGTACGGTCGGGCCGGATCACCTTCACGGCGACCGGTTCACCCGCAACCGAGTAGGCGAGATAGACCTCCCCCATCCCGCCCGCGCCGAGCCGCCGCTCGACAAGGTACGGACCGATACGCGACGGCACAGTCACGTCGCTCACCCCCACCCCCTGACTCCCACAACGCCGGTACCACCTCGCGGGGCGCACCCATCCCGTCCCGCCGTGAGAGAAGAGGGCCGAGAGACATGGATACCGACGAATTACCGCCACAGCCTACTGATCGGCACCCCGCTGGAGAAAGCGGTCCGCCGCCTGAAATATGGACCGCGCTGCTGTATCAATCGCCGAGTCGGCGGAGCTCGCGGGCGAGGGTGGCGTCGTGGCGCATGGTGCGGGCGGCGCCGGTGTCCACGTCGGTCTGATCGTGGTCCTCGCCGCAGGGGCAGATGCTCCACTCGGCTTCCTCGATGCGGGCGATCGTTCTGTCCAGGTGGTCGGCGAGTTCGTCCAGAACCCCGACGGGGACCATGGAGCCGTCGTTCCCGGCGGGGTCGGCGGTGAGGGTCGCGCCGAGCTCGGTGGCCAGGTCCATCAGGTGGGCGGCTGCCCGGCCGTCGTGGTTGGTGGCGGCGTACTTGCCTGCTTGGGCGGCGGCCATCACGAGGCGACCGAGCGTGCCGAGGTCGGCTGGGACGGTGCGTGCGTCGACCCGGACCGGGCGGACGGCGTGCACGTCCTCCGCTCCGTCGAGCCGTACATCGGCGGCTCGAACGATGAGGTCCGCCACGGTCTCCGGGGACACGAGGTGGAGAGCCTCCTCCTCGTCCAGACCGATCCGTTCGGCGGTCACGGTGACCACTTGGGCGAGCACGCCCCGCACGGCGGTCGGCTCGACCTGAAGGCCCCGGGTCAGCAACACGGCGTCGGTCCGGGCCGTGAGGCTCCTGAAGGCCGGCGTGGCACGGATATCGGTCACCGCTTCAACCTACGGCCCGGGTTGTCGGAGTCATACAAGAACGCGGAGACCGGAAGGCGACCGTGCGGAACACGTCCCGGCCACCCCTGTGCACGCGCGTCGCGCTGATGGCCACCCCTTGGCCACCCCTGCCCCGGTCGAGCCCGGGAAGCGGAGCGGATTCGACTGGGCGTCAGGGCGAATCAACGAGAAAGGCCAGGTCAGAGGGTGTCTGACCTGGCCTTCGGCGGAGCCGCCTAAGGGAATCGAACCCTTGACCTACGCATTACGAGTGCGTCGCTCTGGCCGACTGAGCTAAGGCGGCATGTGCCGGAGCCAGTCTACACAGCGCCGGGGCCGGTCCGCGCACACCC
>NZ_VKHT01000070.1 GCF_014141535.1 Streptomyces alkaliphilus
GTGGGGTGGCGACGACGACGTCGGCGGGCGGGGCACCCCGGACCAACGGGGTGCCGGCGCCGGCCAGGGCGGCCCCGGTGACCTTCCCGGGGTTCGGGTCCGCGAGGGAGACGGTGATTCCGGCGCGGGTCAGGACGAGGGCGAGGGATGTGCCGATCGGTCCGCAGCCGATCACCGTGGCGCGGCGGAGCGTGCTGTTCACAGGTCACCTCCGGTGGGCTTTCGGTGGGGGGAGCGGCGGTCGGGTGTCCCGGAGCCGTTCGGTGGATCCGTCAGTCGTGGCGATGACCCGCGAACTGACCGGGGGACCTGCCCTCACCGGCGGGACCGCGGTAGGCCTGGGCGATGTCCAACCAACGGTCGGCCTCGTCGCCCACGGCGGTGAGGGAGAGGTCGTCGCGGTGGCGGCGGCGGGTCACCAGGAGGCAGAAGTCGTGCAGGGGGCCGGTGATGCGCTGCGCCGCATCCTCGGGGCCGAAGGCGAGCACCTCTC
Organism: Streptomyces alkaliphilus; assembly: GCF_014141535.1. Lineage (GTDB taxonomy): Bacteria > Actinomycetota > Actinomycetes > Streptomycetales > Streptomycetaceae > Streptomyces > Streptomyces alkaliphilus. The sequence goes on from NZ_VKHT01000070.1 coordinate 494, forward strand.
CCGACGGGCCGGTGAGTTCGAAACGGAACGGCTCGGTCGGCGGCGTCAGACCCCGGGACAGATAGCCGAAGTCGCGGGTCAGGACGGCGAACCCCGCCAGGTGACGGAGTCGATCGGTGGGTTCCCGGTGCACTCCCAGGGCATCGGCGATGTCCTGCCCGTGGCCGAAGAGCTCCATGATTCCGGCGGAGGCGAGGACGGCCGGGGGCAGGGGGTTGACCAGCCACGGCACCACCGTGTTCTCGGGCACGGCGGCCAGCGCCTCGACCGAGGCGTCACCCTCGCTGCGGAAGCGGGCCAGGAGTTCCCGGGGCGGGAAGCCGTTGAACTGTTGGAGGGCGGCGTTGACCGCGCCGTCGAAGTTCTGCGCGGCTCCGGCGGCGATGCCCCGGAAGGTGTCGGGGTCGGCGGCGGCCGTCTTGGCCAGTCGGAAGATGAAGGTGAGATGGGCGACCTGATCGGTGATCGACCACCCGGGGGCCGGGGTCGGCTTCCGCCAGTCGGCCTCGTCGAGGTCCCGGACCAGGCTCTCCACCTCGTCGATGTCGGCGGCCAGTGCCTTGAGCACGTCGTTCAGGGTGTCCATGTCCTCACTCGCTTTCGAGATTGCATTGCGTGAAGCAACCCACTGGGGCTGCATGGTCCTTTCAAGCAACCCACTGGGGTTGCCCGGTCTCCTCGAGGAAATCCACGGGGCGCGGGGCGCGGGGAACGGTCAGACCCCGGCCGGGGTGCGGAGCAGGGGCAGATCGACCTTGGTACCGCTCTTGTAGCCGGTGGGCGTCGGAGCCCCGTAGGTGACGGGGACGCCCCTGTGCCGCGCGGCCTGCACGATGCCGGGGACGGCACGCTCGGCGAGGGCCGCGATGGTCATCGCCGGATTGACGGTCAGCGCGCCGGGGACCGCGGAGCCGTCGGTGACGAAGATCCCCGAATGGCCTCGCAGTTCGTTGCGGTCGTCGAGGGCGGAGGTGCGGGGGTCGTCCCCCATCCGGCAGGAGGCGAGCGGGTGCACGGTGTACGCGCCGACCAGATCGTTGGTCCACGGCATCACCTTCGCGAGACCGTCCTTCTCCAGGATCTCCTTGACCTCGGCGTCGGCCTGGTTCCATCCGTGCCAGGTGTTCCGTGTGGGCTTGTAGGACAGGTTTCCCCGACCGAGCATCTGTTGGGAGATGCGGTGCGCGTTGCCGGTGGCCGGCGGCGGGCCGAAGACCCCCTCGTTGTCGTCCTCGGTCATGGAGAAGATGGTCAGCCAGGACTTCCAGTTCTTGAGGATCTCCTTCTTGTCCCTGCCGAACCAGGTGGGGCCGGTGGCGTCGGGCGCCTGGGCGAGAATGGTCCCCAGACCGGGAGGGAAGTACAGCTGCTCCAGGGAGTAGCGGGAGTACTCGGGCAGGGAGCCGTCCAGCTTGTCCCAGCTGGCCACCGTCGGGCCCTTGCCGATCTGGTTGGCGGCGTACGCCGGCCCGTCGCCGCGGGACAGACCGAGGATCTCGGCGGCCTTCTCCTCGTTGATGATGGCCGTGTTGAGGCGCTCGCCGTTGCCGGAGAAGTACCGGCCGACCGCGTGCGGCATCGTGCCCAGGTGCGTCTCGCTGCGCTGGAGGATGACGGGGGTGGCGGCGGCGCCCGCCGCCAACACCACGATCTTCGCCTCGATCACCCCGGAGCCGTTCCGCAGGCGGTAGTCCTCCTCGTGGATGATGTCGAAGTGGATCCGGTAGTTCCCCTCGGACGTGCGGGTGAGGTGCTGCACCTCGTGCAGCGGACGGATCTCCGCCCCGTGGGCCAGGGCGGCCGGCAGGTAGTTGACGGTCAGTGACTGCTTCGCCTCGAAGCGGCAGCCGGCCATCATCCAGTTGCAGTTGACGCACTTGGAGTTGTCGATGGCCACGGCGAGGGGGTTGGCGGTGCGCCCGGCGTGGTCGCAGGCGGCGGCCCACAGGCCGCCCGCGTAGCTGACGTCGCTCCAGTCCTGCTTGGTGACCGACAGCGATTCCTCCAGGCGGTCGTACCACGGGTCCAGGGTGTCGCGACTGACCGAGGCGGGCCACATGCGGCGACCGATGCTGCCCCTGCGGTCGAAGACGAACCGGGGGGCCCGGGGCATGGCGGCGAAGTAGACGACGCTGCCGCCTCCCACGCAGTTGCCACCGAGCACGCTCATCCCGTCACCGACCACGAAGTCGAAGGCCCGGGTGTAGGAGGAGCCGAGCTTGTAGTCGTGCTCGAAGTCGTTGCTCTTCAACCAGGGGCCGCGCTCCAGCACGGTCACCTTCGCCCCGCCGGCGGCGAGGTGGTAGGCGGCGATCGCGCCGCCGAAGCCGCTGCCGACCACGAGGACGTCGGTCTTCTCGATGGCGGTGCTCATGCCGGGCTCCCGGAGGGTGTGGTGTCGGGGTGGAGGCGGGCGAGTCTGCGGCCGTAGCCGTGGTTCTGAAAGCGCCACAGGCCGTCGGCGTCGGGCTGGGTGATGCCCATGGCGCGGAGCCCGGGGTGCCCGTTGGCCAGGGCCTGGGCGGTGTGCAGATGGGCGGCCGAGTCGAAGGCCATGTTGCAGAAGAGGGAGAGCAGTACCCAGAACTCCTTTTCCGGGTGGTCCGGCCGGGTCAGCCGGGCGACGAGCTCCGTGCGCTGGGAGAAATCCAGGGAGACGAAGGGGGGCACGGTCGGATCGAGTTCCACGCCGGCCTCCTCGGCCCACTGCGTCGCGTGGTCGTTGGCCAGTGCCGCGAGGTCGTCCAGCCCGTCGTGGATGCCGGTCGCGTCCCAGCGGAGCAGTTCCAGCGCTCCGGCGGCCACGGAACCTCCGCCCGTGGCGGCCCCGGCCACGGATCGGTCACCGGGCCAGCGCTTCTCGCCGGGAACGATCGTGTCCGCGAAGGCCTCGAGCGTGAGTGTGGCGTCGTGGGTGGTCCTCGGGATCGGGGTTGCTTCTGCCTGCTGCAACTCGGCCTCCGGGTGGGAGAGAAGGGAATCGCTCGGTGTGACGTGAGAAGGACGCTAGACCTGCAAAGTCCTTTCAAGCAACCAAGCCCCGGTGTTCGAGGGAACACGCGAGTTTCTTCAAGGGACTAACCGGAGTGGGGGCGTCGTCGTCGCGGTGATGGCTTTAAAAACCGATCGCCCGGTACGCTTTTCGCGACTGCCCGTCTCGGCGCATTCACGGATTCTTTCTGCTGACACAGGACGGCCTGGTGACGGGTCGTCCCGAGCTCACCGGGGGGAAGGTTGGAGAACACCGACAGAACCCTGGCGCTTCCGTCGAACTTCACGCACACAGTGCGGATAGAGGAGTTGCTCCCGGCTGATTCGCCACGATTGAACGGGCTCGACGAGATACATGTCGAGCGACTTGTCGAACTCTACGCATCGCTGCCACCCGTCCTGGTGCACCGGACGACCATGCAGGTGATAGACGGAATGCACCGTGTCGCGGCCGCGAAAAGAAGAGGACTGGAAACCGTTGAGGTGCAGTACTTCGACGGCGCCCGGGAAGAGGCGTTCATCCGCGCGGTGGCGGCCAATGTCGCCCATGGGCTGCCCCTGTCGACGGAGGACCGCAAAGCGGCGGCCTGTCGCATCCTGGGCACCCATCCGGGTCTGTCCAACCGGGCCATCGCGGCCTGCGCGGGCCTGGACGCCAAAACGGTGGCCACCATCCGCCGGCGTTCACCAACCGATTCTCCGCGGTCGAACATCAGAATCGGTACCGACGGCAGGATCCACCCGCTGGACCGGACCACGGAGCGGCTGCACGCCGCGGAATTGATGACCCGTCACCCGGACCTGCCGCTGCGGGCCATCGTCAAGGAGACGGGCCTGTCACTCGGCACCGCCCACGACGTGCGCCAGCGTCTGCTGCGCGGGGAGGAACCGGTCCCCACGAGCCGTCGACGCCGACCCGTCGGGGACACACCCCCGGCCTCCTCCGCCGCGGAGCGGGCGGTCACGGGCGGGACCGCCGGCCCCGCCCCGGATGACACCGGGCCCGGTGGGGCGCCCGCCCGGAGGGCGGGGACCGTGAGCGCGACCCACGCCCTCTCCGGTCGCACCCGGTCCTCCATGGAAACCCTGCGACGACTCGCCAACGACCCCTCCCTGCGCCACTCGGAATCGGGTCGGCATCTCCTGCGCTGGCTCCATACGCATTTCATCGTGGACGACGCCTGGCGGCAGCGACTGGAGGCAGTGCCACCGCACTGCACGGCCACCGTGTCCGAATTGGCCCTGCAGTGGTCCCAGACCTGGAAACGCTTCGCCGATGAACTGTCCCGAAGCCGTCTGACAGACCGGACAACCCCGCCCGGGCTGCGCGCGACTTCGGAAAGTCGTGATTGACATCACCCATTGACAGGAGAAACAGGTGACCACCCCCACCGTCGAACACGCTGTCCGTCGGGTGATCGATGACATGCACACCAACCTCGGCCTGGAAATCACCATCGATGACATGGCCCGCACGGCGATGTTCAGCAAGTTCCACTTCACCCGAATATTCCGGGACGCCACAGGGACCTCACCGGGACGATTCCTCTCCGCTCTGCGGCTGCAGGAGGCGAAGCGCCTCCTGATCGAAACGGATTTCAGCGTCGCGGACATCAGCAGCCAGGTCGGTTACAGCAGCGTCGGCACTTTCAGCTCCCGCTTCAAGGCGTGTGTGGGCATCTCCCCCAGCATGTTCCGGGAGACGGGGGGGTTCCTTCCCCGGCTCGAGACCGATTCACACGGCACATCCGCCTCTCCCCGCGCCACGCTGCGCGGTCGGGTGCAGACAGCCGGCGAGCATGCCCCGGGTGCCTGCTTCGTCGGTCTGTTCCCCACCCCGATCCCCCAGGGACGACCGGTGCGCTGCGCCGTCCTGGACGGGCCGGGCGCCTTCGAACTGCGGGACGTCCCCACCGGAACCTGGCATGTGCTGGTGCACTCCGTCTCCTACGGCGCCGAACACCTGCCCCCCGGCCCGGACCGCGAGGACACCATCTCCGTCGGCCGGTACGGGCCGGTCACCGTGGCGGACGGCACCCTGCTGATGCCGGCCGACATCACGCTGCACACGCCGGACGCCCTGGACCCACCCGTGTTGATGGCCCTGCTCGACCTGCGCACCTCCGCCCTGGAATCGCGCCCCCGGCCCAGGGAGGTCGCCGGCGCCCTGACCAGCTGATCCGCCCCGGGGCGGGATGGGGCCGCACTCCGCGGCGTGCGGCCCCATCCCGTTGCGGGCGGACCGGAACCGATCCGCCCGCAACGCGCCCTCATCCCGGGAGGCGGACCGTCATCGGCAGCCCGCCCCGCATCCGCAGGGACATCATCGGCTCGGCGATCCCGCGGTGCCCGGGGACCACCCCCAGATCCAGGTCCCGGGTGACCAGGGCCGTCACGAACACGGCCTCCATCATTCCCAGGCCGCTCCCCACGCAGAACCGAGGCCCCGCGCCGAAGGGGATGTACGCGTACCGGGGGCGAGTGGCCATCCGAGGTGGGTCGAAGCGGTCCGGTTCGAACACCTCCGGGGACTCCCACAGCTCCGGATGTCGGTGCAGGGTGTATGGACTGACCAGCACATCGGCCCCGGCGGGCACGGTGAACCCGCCGACCTCGTCGGGGGCCTGCGCGACCCGCGGCAGGATCCACACCGGCGGGTACAACCGCATGGCCTCCTGGACGACCCGGGTGGTGTACGTCAGCTTGTGCAGGTCCTCCGCATCCGGCAGTCGGCCCCCGGCCAGTACCGCCGCGGCCTCCTCCCGGACCCTGTCCCGGGCCCCGGGGTGCCGGGCGAGCAGCAGCAGCGTCCAGCCCAGCGTGCTCGCCGTCGTCTCGTGCCCGGCCAGCAGCAGGGTGATCAACTCCTCCCGCAGCCGCTTGCGGCCGATGGCCGGGGAACCCCGCTCCCGGGCCGCGAGGATCATGAGGGAGAGCGCGTCCTCGGGAGTCCCCCCGTCACGCATTCGGGCGGTGCGGTCGGCCACCAGGGCGTCGACGGTGCGTTCGAGCTCCCCGCGGGCCCTGCGGAACCGCCGCTGCACGGGCAGCGGCGCCCACGTGGGCACCAGGCCCTGCGTGACCATGTCGAACATCGCCTGGTCCTGAACGGCCTCGAAGGCGTGGGCGATACCACCGTGCCCCTCCAGATCCGTGTCCATCAGGGTCCGGCCCAACACGCCGAGGGTGAGGCCGGTGACCTCCCGCAGGACATCGATGGGAGGCCCGCCCGCCCGGCTCCGCAGCAGGTCGACCAGTTTTCCGGCCTCCTCGGCGACCGCTCCGGCCTGTGCGGTGATCCGCCCCGGCCGGAACGCCGGTTGGACATTGCGTCGCTGGGCGCGCCACACCTCGCCCTCGCCGGTGAGCAGGCCGTCACCGAGGATCTTGCGGGACTCGACCAGACCGATGCCCTTGTGATAGTTGGCGGCGTTGTCGGCCAGCACGTGCTTGGCGTAGTCGGGCCGGTTGAAGATGTACATCCTCTTCGGCCCCACGGCCACCCGTACCGCGTCACCGAGCGCCGCCGCGTCCCGCATCATGCCGAGCCGGTCGACGGCCAGCTTGCGCAGCAGGCCGGGCAGGGCCCGCACCGGCGGGCCCGGCGGATGGCCGCTCACGGAGCACCTTCCCGGGACGGGGGGACGAGCTGCCGGAAGGCACCCCGGTGGAACACCAGGGGATCCCGGTCCGGCAGCTCGTCGAGCGTGAGGACACGGCCCAGGTGGATGGCGTGGTCCCCACCGTCGTACGTACGCCACTTCACGCACTCGAAGTGCGCGACCGCCCCCGCGATGAGGGGGGCGCCGGCGGCACGGCCCGGCAGCCAGTCGACGGCGTCGAACTGGTCGGCGCCCATGGGCCGGGACCGGTTGGCGAAGTGGCGGGCCACATCCTCCTGGCCGGCCCCGAGCACCGAGACCGAGAAGGTCCCCTCCTCGGCGAGCCTGCCCTGCATGACGGCTTCCCTGCCGACGCACAGCAGCACCAGCGCCGGATCCAGGGAGACGGAGGTGAAGGAATTGGCCGTCATCCCCCGGGGCGAGGCACCGCCGACGGTCACCACCGTCACCCCGGTGGCGAACGCGCCGAAGGCTCTTCGCAGCCGTGCGGGGTCTGCCGCCGGGTCGGCGCCGTGTTCCGGCGGCGCGACGATGAGGCTGCTCATGACGCTCTCCCCACCGGCGTCCGACCCCGGGCCGTGTACGGCTCCAGGGCACGGGCCAGCGCCTCGGGTATGAGCGAGGGGACGGTGGCGGTGTTCGGTCCGCGCATGCACGCGATCCGCTGCCGCCCCCGGGCGATCAGGGTCTCGGTACCGTCCCCGTCCACCTTCACGTAGTCGAAGGAGAACTCCAGCTGCGTCCGGCCGAGCTCGGCCAGCCGCATCCGGATGGACAGCTCGTCGAAGGCGGTGATCTCGGCGAAGAACTCGCAGTCCACCTTCAGGGTGAACAACTTCAGGTCGTCCTGGACATCGGCCAGGACATCCGGTGCCTTCTGCTTGAGGAACAGCTCCCGGCACCGCCCCTGCCAGCGCAGATAGTTCACGTAGTAGACGTTGCCGACGAGGTTGGTCTCCTCGAACCCGACCGTGTGCCGGTACTCGAAGTAGTCTTCTCCCATGGTCAGTTCCGCCCTTCGGAATGGGGGGTGGCGTGGGTGAGGAAGGCGAAGACCGCCGGTTCCAGGGCGTTGAGGAGTCCGGTGACGAAGGTCGCGATGCGCAGCTCACCGGCGGCGAAGACCACCCAGGCGTCCCTGCGCCGGGGCAGCACCGTCAGCGGCGCATTCGTCAGCAGGCCGGCCTTCCGCAGACACTCGATGGCGCTCCACACCCGGGTGGCGGCCGTGTCGGGGGCCTCGCCGGTCTCCCCGGCGACGAGGTCGGCCACGGCGGTGTGCTCGCCGAGCAGGCCGCCCCACTCCGCCGCCGGACGCATGACGACCGCCTCGATGTCACAGGCGACCTCGGACTCGGCCACGGCGCTGAGCGTGACGCCCAGGCCGTGGGAGGCCGAGACGTGTCGGCCTCCGTCGATCTCGGGTCGTCCGTCCGGGCGGTGCCGGACGGTCACCGCGGTACCGATGGTGCGGGACGCGGCGGTGCTGGTGAACTCCCGGCGCTCGGTCCGGGAACCGGCCGGGGCGTCGCCGTGCGGTTCGACCGCGACGGCGATCCGACTGCCGAGCACATCCTCCAGCGTCCGTTCCAGGTACGGGCCGAGCAACGGCGCGACCCACGGCCCGGCACCGTCCGTCTTGCGGACCGCGTGCAGGGTCAGGCCCTCCCAGCGCTCGACCACGGTGCCCTCCGCGTCCCTGACCGCGATGTCGTACACGTAGGTGTCGCCGTCACGGCTGCGTTCGACCGCGCAGTAGCGCAACTCCTCGGGGACGTGCGAACCGGCGCCGAGCGGATGGATCCGCTCCACCCCCGAGGGCAGCAGGGTGGCGTCGGGGACACACACCTGGTTGCCGTGCATCAGCGCGTCCCGCATGCCGGGATCGGCCAGCAGCAGCTCGCTCGGCAGGAAACCGGCGAACCAGCCCTCCGGTCGGGTCCGGACCGCCACGTCCGCGTCCACGTGTCGTGCCGAGGCGCGGTGGAAGCGGCGCAACCGCTGGAAGCGGGGCCCCTGGAAGAGGAGGTCGCCGTACAGCTCGGACTGCGGGTCGAGCGGGACCGCCGGGGTCCCGGCGGCGGTTTGCAGCGGCGGCCCGTCCGGCACCGGGGCACCGGAGTACACCAGGCGGGCCCGGAAGTGCTCGGCGACGAAGCCGGTCTCCTCGGCGTGGATGGCGACATCCACGGTGTCGGTGTCGGTGACGGTCGCGGCGATGCGGATCGTGGTGCTTCCGTTCGGCGGTACGACGATGGGCCGCAGGAACCTGGCCCCCTCGATCACCGGTGTGCCCTCGGCCCCGCCGACCGCGGCCGCGACCTGGGCCATCGCCTCCATGCCGAGCACCGCCGGCATGAGCAGGTTGCCGTCCAGCAGATGATCGGCGAGGTAGGGGTCGGTACCGGCGTTCAGCTCCACCTCGGTGACCAGCTCCACCCCGTGGTACCGGATCAGCGGGGTGCCCGTGAACCGCAACAGCGGCAGGGCCGGCAGATCCCGCCGTACCGTCCCGATGCCCTCGGTGCGTCCGCTGATGACCGTCACCACCGGCGCGTCGGGGTCGGAGATCAGTCGCAGCAGGATCTCCACCCCCTGGTCGGGCGAGACCGGGGTGATCCCCTCGCGGGACAGCGACTCGACGACCGACAGCTTCTCCCCCATGCCCACGCCGGACCACACCGACCACTCCATGCACCGGGCACGCAGCCCGGGATGGGCGCGGGCGACCTCCTCGGTGAGGTCGGCCAGCCACTCGTTGGCGGTGGCGTAGTGGGCCTCGCCGCGCAGTCCGGCACGGCCGATGATGCTGCCGAAGGTGACCAGCAGCTTCAGGTTGCCGGGCCCGATCGCGTCGAGCACCGTGCGCAGGCCGTCGACCTTGGGCGCGAAGGTCCGGCGGAAGTCGGCCGGTTCCAGTGAGTGCAGCGGGCCGGGCTCGTTGCGTCCGGCACCGTGCAACAGCCCCGTGATCGGGCCGAGCGCCTCCTGCAGCTCGGCGACCGCCGCCCGGACCCGCACCGGATCGGTGACGTCGGCGCGGGCGTAGCGCACCGTGACACCGCTGTGGTCCATCCGGGCGAGGTTGTCGGCGAGTTCCCGGTCCGCGGCGGGGTCGGACCTGCCGAGCACGGCCAGTCGGGCCCCGGTCCTCCGGGCGACGGCCAGGGCGCACTCGGCGGAGATGCCCTTGCCCCCGCCGGTCACCAGCAACACGTCCGAGTCCTCCAACGGACTGTCCGTGCGCTTTTGACGTATCGGCAGGGCCCGCAGCGTCGGGACGCGACGCACGCCGTCGGACCCGTGGTGGACCTCGGTGAATCCGGAGGTCGCGGCCACCTCGGCCACCACCCGGGCGACGGTGTCCTGTGTCAGCACCGTATGGACGACCGTGGTCCGCAGATGGGGCGCCTCCTGGTGCAGCGTTTTGGCGAGTCCGGCCGCGCCGGCACCGTCCTGAACGAGGACGAAGCGGCGATCCCGGCCACCGGCCAGGGCGCTCTTCGCACCGGCGAGTGCCTGATCGATTTGCTCGCGGGAGCAGGGGGAGGGCAGGCACACCAGCACGCCCGACCCGACCCCGGCGCCCTGCAGTGCCTCGCGCAACGCGCCCGCGTGCCGGTCTCCGGCGGGGGCGAACAGCTCCCAGCGACCGTCGTCCCCGGGCGCGGCGGCCCGGGGCGGGGGGACCGCGTCCAGGTCGACGGAGAAGGGG
>NZ_VKHT01000700.1 GCF_014141535.1 Streptomyces alkaliphilus
CCCCGGGACCGTCGGCCTCCCCCGGACCGTCGGGGTTGCCGGGATCGTCCGGACCCTCGGGGTCCTCGGGGTCCTCCGGGCCGCGGTGGCGGTCCAGGACCTCGTCCAACAGGTCCTCGTCGAGACCCGGCGCGTCGAAGGGGTTCCGCCGACGCCGGTGGGGGAGGGCCAGCAACGCGGCCCGCCGCACGTCTCCGGCGGTCACCGAGGTGCGCCCGTCCCACGCGGCCAGGGTGGCGGCGGTGCGGGCGGTGACGATGTCGGCCCGCATCCCGTCCACCTCGAACGCGGCGCACACCGCCGCGATGCGCAGCAGCGCGGTGTCGTCCAGCTCCACCAGGGGCAGCAGGTCACGGGCGGTGGTGATCCGGGCACGCACCTCCTCCTCCGGACCCGCCCAGCGCGCGGCGAAACCGGCGGGATCCGCGTCGAAGGCCAGCCGACGACGGACCACCTCGACCCGCTCGGCCGGCTCCCGGGAGGCCGCCACCTCCACGGTCAGCCCGAAGCGGTCCAGCAACTGCGGACGCAGCTCGCCCTCCTCGGGGTTCATCGTCCCGACCAGCAGGAAGCGGGAGGCGTGCCGGACCGACACCCCCTCCCGCTCCACCCGGGAGGAGCCCATCGCGGCGGCGTCCAGCAGCATGTCCACCAAGTGATCGTGGAGCAGGTTCACCTCGTCCACGTAGAGCACGCCCCGGTGCGCCTCGGCCAGCAGCCCCGGTTCGAACGCCTTCACGCCGTCGGTCAGCGCCCGCTCGATGTCCAGCGAGCCGACCAGCCGGTCCTCGGACGCGCCGACCGGGAGCTCCACCATGCGCCCCGGCCGGGCGGTGCCCGGCCCGCCGGGCTCGTGGGGGCCGTCGGGGCACTGCGGGTCGGGCTCGGCCGGCGAGCAGGCGAAACGACAGCCGGGGACCACCGTCACCGGCGGCAGCAGGGCGGCCAGCGCCCGCACGGCGGTGCTCTTGGCGGTGCCCTTCTCACCCCGCACCAGGACACCGCCGATGGCCGGGTTCACGGCGTTCAGCACCAACCCCAGCAGCAGGTCCTCCATGCCCACCACGGCGGTGAACGGGTAGCCGATGGTGCCCCGCCCCCCGTCCTCCGCCGTCCTCGGTTCTCCCATGACCGCCCTTTCGCCGGTTGCCCCGGTGGTGTCGGTTGTCCAGGTGTCTGTGTCTTCGGTGGTTCCGGTGGTTCCGGCGGTTCCGGTGTCCCGCCCCTCTTCCGGGGTGTCCCCGGGGCCCGGGGGGACGGCCGGCCGCCGGTCCGCCGGGCTCACGGCGCCCCCGGTGGAACGAACGGCAGCCCGACCGGGGGGCCCTTCTCGATCAGCCGCCACAGCGCGTCGGTGTCGGCGTGTTCCTCGATCAGATCGCCGAGACGGTCCAACTGTTCCTCGCGCAACGCCGCGAAGCGGGTGTCGGGGGCGGGCACGAAGTCCCGCCCGGCATCCGCCGCCACCCGGCGCAGGAACGCCCGTCGGAACCCGTCGCACTCCAGCATCCCGTGCCAGTGGGTCCCCCACACGGCCCCGACCCGGCACCCGCCGGGGAAGGGCTCCCCGCCCCGCACGTCGGCGACCCCGTGGTGGATCTCGTAACCGGTCACCGGCTCGCCGAGGGCCCGCCCGGTCGGGCGGGCCAGGGTCTTCTCCCGGTCGAAGCGGATGCGCACCGGCAGCAGTCCGAGCCCCTCGACGGTGCCCGCGCGCGACTCCACCTCGTCCTCGACGCGCTCGCCCAGGACCTGGAAGCCGCCGCAGACGCCCAGGATCGGCCGCCCCTCGGCGGCGCGGCGCGCCAGCGCCTCCGCCAGGCCCCGTTCCCGGAGCCGGCGCAGCGCCCGCACCGTGCCCCGGGTGCCGGGTACGACCACCAGGTCGGCGTCGGCGATCTCCTCGGCGCGGTCACAGAAGCGCACCACCACCCCGGGCTCGGCGGCCAGCGCGTCCACGTCCGTGAAGTTGGACATCAGGGGCACCGCGATCACCGCCACCCGCAGCACCTGCGACCCCGCCGGCGGGGCGGTGTTCGCCTCCCGAACGGTGCCCCGGGTCGAGAGCCGCAGACCGTCCTCCTCATCGATTCCCAGACCGTCCCGGTGGGGGAGGACCCCCAGCACCGGACGTCCGGTCAGCCCGCGCAGGCTCTCCAACCCGGGCTCCAACAGGCGCACGTCACCGCGGAACTTGTTGATCAGATATCCCGCCATCAACTCCTGGTCGCCCGCCGACAACAGGGCGGTGGTGCCGAAGAGCGAGGCGAAGACCCCGCCCCGGTCGATGTCGCCGACCACGACCACCGGAAGCCGCGCGGCCCGGGCCAACCCCATGTTGACGATGTCGCTGCGCCTCAGATTGATCTCGGCCGGGCTCCCCGCGCCCTCACAGATCACCGCGTCGTGGGTGCGTCGCAGTTCGGCCAGGCATTCCAACACCCGGTCGAACACCATGGCGCGCCGTTGGTCGTGGAAGCCCCGCGCGCTCAACTCACCCACCGGGCGGCCCATCAGGACGACCTGACTGGTGCGGTCGCCACCGGGCTTGAGCAGCACGGGGTTCATCAGCGCGCTCGGCTCCACCCGGGCCGCCGCGGCCTGCATCGCCTGCGCGCGACCGATCTCCGCCCCATCGGCGGTGACGAAGGAGTTCAGCGACATGTTCTGCGCCTTGAACGGCGCCACCCGTACGCCCCGGCGGACCAGCCAGCGACAGATACCGGCGGTCACGACGCTCTTGCCCGCGTCCGAGGTGGTACCGGCGATCAGCAGCCCGCCGCCCGCCCCGGCCTCCCG
>NZ_VKHT01000701.1 GCF_014141535.1 Streptomyces alkaliphilus
GGGGGGTGGCACGGGGCTCGGGCGGGACGGAACGGGGACGGAGCGAACCCCGGAGAGGACCGGAGAGGACCGGAGAGGAGAGGAGAGGAGGGGAGCCGTGACGGAGAGCCGTGAGGGGGGTTCCGACGCCCCCGCGCGCCTCGATGCGCCGGGATGCGCTCCCCCGACCGCCGAACCGGCTCCGGGACCCGTCCGGCGACGGTCCCGGGCATCCCGTCGCCTCCGGCACCCCGTCCTACCACCCCTGGCGACACTCGGTACCGGCCTGCTCGGTGCCGCGTACCTGTACCGCACAGATCCGCACGTCGGCGGGCAGTGGCTGCCGCGCTGCCCGTTCCACTGGCTGACCGGCCTGTACTGCCCCGCCTGCGGCGGCACCCGGATGGCCTACGACCTCATGCACGGCGACCTGCCGGCCGCCTTCGCCGACAACGCCGTCCTGCTCGTGCTCGGCGTGCCGGCCGCGGCCTGGTGGGGCGGACGATGGCTGTACGAGGGTGCCCGGGGGAGGCGGTACCGGCCGCGTCTGGAGGGGATCGGCACCGCGGTGGTCCTGACGATCGCGGTGCTGTGGGCGGTGCTGCGGAACCTCGCCGGGTGGGCCCCGGGCTGAGTGGCCGGGCGCCCGAAAAACGGAGGGTTCGGTTCCTCTCGGGCAGGAGACGCCCCATCAGATCACCGTTTGATCAAAAACGGTCGTCCAATGCAACCATCTCGACCTTCGGCGTGTCGAAGATCTCGCCGGAACGGACACGTGGCCGTCACGGGTTCTCCCCATCCACGTCCCGTCCCCGGTGGAGCCGTCCCGCGACGGCCCCACTTCCGGCTCCAGACCTCCACCGCTCTGCACCAAGGAGTACCGATGGCCACCCCCGTGACCGCCCCCAACGGCAAGCCCTTCTCCACCAAGTCCAAGGTTGTCGCCGGCATCCTGCAGATCCTCGTGGGCGGCGTGGGCGCCGGCCGCTGGTACACCGGCCACTACGGCCTGGCCGTCGCCCAGCTGCTGACCTGCGGAGGGCTGGGCGTCTGGGCCCTGATCGACGGCATCCTCTTCCTGGTGAAGGACGACCGCACCGACTCCGAGGGCCTGGTCCTCAAGAGCTGATCCGGCGCACGGCGCCTGCCCCGACCCCCGCCACCGCTCCCGGTGGCGGGGGTCGGCGCGTTCCGGGGCGCCCCGGGCGGGGAGCACATCGAACCGCCCCGGCGCCCGGACCGGCCCGAACGACACGAAGGGGGCGTGACCCGGGTGCCCCCGGGTACGCGCAGGAAACGCCGGGGCCCCGCCCCGACCGCGCCGCCGGAGCGCCCCGCGCCCGGCGACGCGGCACCGACCGGACCGGGTCCCCCCGGACCCGGAAGGACCCCGGCGACGAACAGCGCCCGGCGGCCGCACCGCCGGAGCCGGTACCGCGACGGTCCGATCGGCCCCCGCGGGGTACCCGGTGACCGTCCACCGGGTCCCGGCCGGGACCCACCGGAAACCCGTCGGTGATCCGACAGCGACGAGGAGGCTCCCGATGCACACCGGAGAACTGACCGCCGACACCCTGAGCCGGCTGCGCGAACGCCGCCCCTACCCCGCCGTGACCATCACCCTGCCCACCCACCGTCACGGCCCGGACAACAACCAGGACGTGATCCGGCTGCGCAACCTGATCGCCGCCACCGAGCGGCGACTCACCGAGGCTCCCCACGTCTCCCGGCAGAGCCGGGACGCCGTCGTGCGGCAGCTGCGGGCCGCCGTGGACGACCTCGATCTCCGGTACACCCTGGACGGCCTGGTCGTCCTCGCCGACGAGAACGAGTTCCACGTGTGGCCGGTGCCGCGCTGGGTGCCCGAGCGCGTGGTGATCAGCGACAGCTGGCTGACCCGCAACCTCGTCGCCGCGCGGGCGGCGGAGCGCAGCTACCACCTGCTCGTGGTCGCCGCCGACCGCGCGGTGCTCTGGCGCGGCGCCCCGGAGCACATCGACGAGCAGGAGATCTGCGGCTTCCCGATGAGCATGCCCAGCGTGCCCGAACAGAACTTCGACCCCGAGCGCATGCACCGCACGGGCGGACCCGACAGCCTCTACGCGCAGGAACACACCAAGTCCTTCTTCCGCGACATCGCCACGGCGGTGGAGGAGGTCTGCCGCAAGGAGCCGCTGCCGCTGTTCGTCGCCGGGCTGCCGGAGGCCCTCGGCCTCCTGGACGACGTGCTTCCCTCCACCGTGGAGACGGCGGGTCGGCTGACCAAGGGTGGGCTGACCGACGCCTCGGGCCCGGCGCTGTTGGAGGAGATGGGGCCGCTCCTGGACGAGTACGCCCACCGCCGCACCGAACAGGTCGGCAAGGAGTTGGACACCGCCGTCAGCCGCAAGTCCTTCGCCGCCGGACTCGACGAGGTGTGGATGGCCGTGCGGGAGGGCCGCGCGGGCATGATCGCCGTGGAGGAGCACTACCACACCACCGTGCAGGTCTCCGACGGTCACCTGCGGCCCTTCCCGGCGGACGGTGAGGCGGCGGAGGCCGGGGCCGGCGCGAACGGCAACGGCAACGGTGAGGTGCGCGTCCTGGACTTCCCGCCGAGCGGCTTCGCCGGGCGCCGCGAGGAGTCCGCGCCGGTCGGCGAACGCCCCGGCGAGAACCTGGGTGAGGTCCGGGAGGACATCGTCGACGAGGTCGCCGAGACCGCTCTGGACACCGGCGCCAAGGTGGTCTTCGTGGAGGACGACGCGCTCGCCGATCACGGACGGTTGGCGGCCGTGCTGCGGTACTGAACCGTCGGGGCCGGGGCGGGGCAGTCG
>NZ_VKHT01000702.1 GCF_014141535.1 Streptomyces alkaliphilus
GGCCCGGCACCCCCGCCGCCCCGATCGCCGTCACGCCCACGCCCACGCCCACCGAGCCGGAGCCCACGGAGCCGCCGGCCGGTTCGCCGCCGCGCGAACGGTGCGCGGACGGACGGGACGTGGCC
The DNA here is from genome assembly GCF_014141535.1 of Streptomyces alkaliphilus. Taxonomy (GTDB): domain Bacteria; phylum Actinomycetota; class Actinomycetes; order Streptomycetales; family Streptomycetaceae; genus Streptomyces; species Streptomyces alkaliphilus. Next base: position 126 of record NZ_VKHT01000702.1, read on the forward strand.
GAGAGCCTGCGCCCCTCGGACGCCGTCGGGCCCGCCGTGCGGCGGATCCTCGCCCGGGACGCCCTGGTGGTGGGGGTGGACCAGAACAGCTACCTGTGGGGGTTCCGAACACCCGACACCGGTCGGTTCGTCGGCTTCGACATCGATCTGGTGGAGGCGGTGGCCGAGGAACTGCTGGGGCCCAACGCCCGGGTGGTGTACCGGGCGGTGCCCACCTCGGAGCGGATCCGGCTGCTCCGGGAACGCGAGGTGGACATGGTGGTGCGGACGATGTCGATCACCTGTGACCGCCGGCGGGAGGTGGCCTTCTCCTCCGCCTACTTCGAGGCCGGACAGCAGTTGGTGGTGCCCCGCCGGTCGGGCGTCACCGGGCTGAACGGCTCGCTCACCGGGGGACGCGTGTGCAGCGCGACGGATTCGACCGCCGAGGCCCTGCTCCTGGAGCGGGACGTGACCTCCCGGGGCATCGGGATGGTCACCACCGCCAATCACCTGGACTGCGTGGTCCTGCTCCAACTGGGCGAGGCGGAGGCCCTGGTGACGGACAGCGCGCTGGCCGCGGGACACATCGCACAGGACCCGACCCTGCGACCGGTGGGCGACCCCCTCACCGTGGAGCCGTACGGGGTGGCGATGCATCCCGACGACGAGGATCTGGTGCGGCGGGTCAACCGGGCCCTGGAGGGGTTCACGGCTGGAGGTGGGGACAGCGCGTGGCACGCGTCGTACGAGCGGTGGCTGGCGGACCACATGGAGGATCCCGACCCCCGCCCCCCGGTACCGGTGTACCGGGATTGACTGCCGACGGGCCCGAACGGTACGGGTGGGCCGCACGGGGGTTCCCCGGACGGGGGAACCCGGGCGATCGAGCCGCTCCCCGGGATTGCCGGCACCCCGGTGGGGGGAAGGACCGGGACAGCCGGGGCGGCGCCGCCCCGGGGCGTGCGCGGGCGGATCCGTTCCCCACCCGTGGCGCCCGGGGCCACGGATCGACGTGTGACGACCGTGACGACCGGGCCGGGGGCACGTCGTGTGGCGGGGTGGGCCCCGGGGTCCACCCGGCACACCGGCACGCGGGAACACCCGCACGAGCACGAGGGGACACGAGCACACGGACGCACAGGGGCACCGACACACGGACACACCGGCGGCATCGCCGGTCGGGAACCGACACGACGGTGACGACACGGGGAGACCCGGGAGAAGCGAGGAGTGGGCCTGGTGTTGAGCCGGGAGGAGGCCGACCGGCGGCTGGCACGGCTGGGCGTCGAGCACGAGGCGATCGAGACCTCGTTGCTGGCGCTCCAGGACCACGCCGGGCGCCGGTTGCTGGAGGGCGCGGAGTTGGTCGGCACCACGGCCGAGCGGTGGACCGCCGCGGAGCTGGAGCTCACCGCGCTGTGGGCGTGTTTCGAGGAGTGGGGGAAGAGGCTGGAGGACGCCCGGGCGGTCCGGGCCCGGCGCCGCTTCCCGGGGCCGGGGGAACTGTCCGAGCTGGCCGAGCTGTTGGAGGAGCCGCCGGCCGGTCCGCCGGAGACCGCGGATCCCCCGGACACCGCCGACGCGTCCGGACCGTCCGGCGGGTGGGCCGCCACCGTGGAACGGCTGAACACCGGGTACGCGCGGGTGCTGGAGGTGGTGGTGGCCGCCAACGCCGTCTGGTCCGCCCTCCCCTCCCGGATCGACCTGCTCGCCGCCGAGCTGCGCCGGCTGGCCGAACTCGCCCGTTCCGTCGGCGTGCGCCCCGGCGAGCACCCGGCCGGTGACGACCTGGCCCGGGTCACCGAGGAACTCACCGCGCTGCGGGCCGAGGTGCTGACGGACCCGTTGGCTTTCTGGCGGCGCGCGGAGGGCAGCGGCACTCCGGGCGCGGGGCGTCCGGACACCGAGCGGTACGACCGGGCGGCCCGGCTGATCGAGGACATCCGGCGCGAGGTGGAGGCGGTGATCGCCGTCCGTCGCGACGCGGAGGAGCGCCTGGTACGGCTGCGCGACATCCTCTCCCGCGCCGATCGGACCCTGGCGGAGGCCCGGACCGCCCGGGGGGAGGTGCTGGCCCGGATCGCGGCCTCGGAGGTCCCGGCGGTCACCGGCCCGGCGTCGGCGCTGCGCGAGGAGTTGACGGCGGCGGCCGAGTACCGGCGCGACGCGCAGTGGCATCGCCTCTCCCCGCTGCTGGACTCCCTGGAGGAGCGGGCGGAACAGGAGTTGGAGCGGGCCCGCGACTCCCTGACCGCCGTGACCGCGCCGTTGGCGATCCGAGCCGAGCTGCGGGGACGGCTGGACGCGTACCGCGCCAGGGCGGGCCGCTCGGACGCGGACGCCGACCCGGAGTTGACGCGGCACTACGACACGGCCCGACGGATGCTCTGGAGCTCGCCGTGCGATCTGCGGGCGGCGGAGCGGGCGGTGATCCGCTACCGGATGGCCGCCGCGGAGCGTCTGGCCGGCGGCGGCGGGACCACGGCCTCCCCCGGGGGCGCTCCGGGGACGGCTTCCGGGGCGGCTTCCGGGGCGGCTTCCGGGACGATCGGTACCCCCGGGGCCGGGGAGGCGCCCGGAACGCCGGGGGAATCGGAGAAGGGGCAATGACCACCGGGATCCCGACCGGCTCGCGGACCTCCGCCCCTGCTCCCGGGCGCGGGTCCGGAACCGGAGCGGAGGAGCGGG
>NZ_VKHT01000703.1 GCF_014141535.1 Streptomyces alkaliphilus
GTGCCGACCCGGTGGGAGCGGGGGGAGCGAACCCGGGCACGGCGGCCGGGAGAGCGGCTACCGGAGCCCCGTCGGGCCCCGTCGTCCCCATACCCGCGGGAGAACCCCCGCCGGGAGCGGGGCGCGGGCCCGCGTACGGGGGTGTGCCCGGACCGCCGGACCCACCGAGGGCCCATCGCAACTCCGGCGGCACCGGCCGATCCCGGAAGGTGCGCGCGATCTCCCGCCGCTGCCGTTCCCCCGCCACCGCCGCCAGGTAGGAAGCCGGGTGCTCACCGGGAGGCGGCGGCGAACCGAGCCGCGCCGCCAACTCGTCGGCCAGCCCCACCCCCATCGACCACGCCACCCGCGAGTCCAGCTTCGGCAAGCGGGTGAGGTACTGACGGATCGCCAGCCACATGCCGTCCGGCACGTTCGACAGGTCCAACGCCGCGAACCGGTCCGCCAGGTGCGGCGGCGGGGACGGCAGCACGGTCGTCCGACCGGTGGGGATCCGCTCGCGCACCACCAACGTCCCGGCGAAGACGTCCCCCAGACGACGGCCGCGCGCCGACACCAGTGAGGCGACGGTGGCGATCACGCCGAAGGTCGCCAGGATCTCCAGGAAACCGACCAGCGCCCGGACGAAGGCGTGCCGGAACCGGATGGGACCACCGTCGTCCCGCACCACCCGCAGTCCCAGCGCCAGCTTGCCGAGGGACCGTCCCTGGCTCAGCGTCTCCACGGCCATCGGCACCCCGATGAGCACCAGGACCAGCATCGTCACCTGCACGGCGGCCAGGGCGGCCCCGCCGAGCGCGACCACCTGGCTCGTCACCAGAAGGTTGAGCAGGAGGTAGGCGGTCACCAGCACCGCCAGGTCGAGGGAGACCGCGATGGCCCGGCTCGGCAGTTTGGCCGGTTGCAGCCCGAGCACCACGGCGTCGCCGGTGACCAGTTGGCTCATCGTGTTCGAACCCCTCCCGTGGTGGTCCACCGGGCCGGCCGGGCGCCCGACGGTCGAGCGACGACCGCCCCACGATGTCCCGCCACGGACGGGACGGCGTCCCCTCCAGTCTGCCGTTCCGAACCCCTGCGCGCCGCACCGCCCCGGGTGGAGCCGCGGGGACCGGACAACAACCGGGTGTCGTTCGAGCGGTCCGCTCGACATCCACCCCGGTCGTTCTGAGAGGGTCGGGGACATGGACCTCGATGTGTTCGTCGCCGCCCACCGGGCCGAGTGGGACCGTCTCGACCAGTTGCAGCGCCGTCGTCGTCGCCTCACCGGCGCCGAGGCGGACGAGATGGTCGCGCTGTACCAGCGCACCGCGACGCACCTGTCCATGCTGCGCGCGCAGGCCCCCGACCCGGTGGTGATGAACCGCCTGACCACCCTCGTCGCCCGGGCGCGCAGCGGGGTGGTCGGGGCCCGCCGCTCGACCTGGCGGGACGCGGTGCACTACTTCACCGCCGGGTTCCCGGCGGCCTGCTACCGCACCCGGAACTGGTGGGTGCCCACCGCGTTCGCCTTCATCCTGGTGACCGTGTTGGTGGGATGGTGGATCGCGGCCTCCCCCGAGGTACAGGCGAGCATCGGGGCCCCGGAGGAGCTCCGGGAGATGACCAGGCCCGGGGGCGCCTACGAGACCTACTACACCGAGAGCGCGGCGGTGGCCTTCTCCGCACAGGTGTGGACCAACAACGCCTGGGTCGCGGCCATCTCCCTCGCCTTCGGTGTCCTGCTGGGCATCCCGGTGATCTGGGTGCTGCTGCTGAACGCCGTGAACGTCGGCATCGGCCTCGGGTTGATGGCGGGAGCCGGCCGGTTGGACGTCTTCCTGGGGCTGATCCTCCCGCACGGGTTGCTGGAGCTGACGGCCGTCTTCGTGGCGGCGGGGGTCGGCCTGCGCCTGGGGTGGACGGTCATCGATCCGGGGCCGCGCAGCCGCCGGGTCGCCCTGGCGACCGAGGGGCGGGCGGCGCTGGGCATGGCGATCGGCCTGATGGTCGTGCTCTTCGTGTCCGGACTCATCGAGGGCTTCGTGACTCCCTCGGGCCTGCCGACCTGGGCCCGCGTCACCATCGGGGTGGTGGCCCTGCTCGCCTTCCTGGTCTATGTCTTCGTGCTCGGGCGACGGGCGGCGGAGGCGGGCGAGACGGGGGACACCCGGGCCGCGGACGTCGGTGACCGTCTCCCCGAGGTGGCCTGAGGCCGTGGTCCGGGGCTGTGGCCCGGCTCCGGTATCGCCGCCGCCTCCGGGCCGCTTCCGGGCCGGGGCGAGCCGCTCCGGAACCGCCGGGCCGGCCGGGGTTGACACGGGGGTCATCCGTCCGTAACGTACTTCGAGCTGCCACTGACGCGGAGGCCGAGCCCCGCATGTCGGTGGCACGCGTGTCGCCCGGATTCGCTTCCGGTTGCGACAGCCACCTTCGCGGGACCAACTCCTCGAACGATCTCGAACGGGTCGTCGTCTTCGCATTGTGCGGATGCGTCGGATCGCGGTATTACCGTGCATTCGCGTGTCCGTGTGCGGAAATGGCTCCGGGCCCGATTTTGAATCGGGCGGGGGAATGTTCTACGGTGGTGGCAACGCCGGAGGGCGGAAAGCTCACGCCGGAGGGCGGTAAAACACTTGAACTCCCGTCGACCGGGAGCCGGATCCGAGGGAAATCGGATGTGGTAGAGTCGGAAACACCGAAGGGAAGCGCCCGGAGGACGAACCCGCCGAATGGTGGGGGAAGTTCCGAAGGAAGCGTCCGTTCCTTGAGAACTCAACAGCGTGCCAAAAGTCAACGCCAGATATGTTGATACCCC
>NZ_VKHT01000704.1 GCF_014141535.1 Streptomyces alkaliphilus
GGGTGGTGGTCGGTCACGGGGCGTTGGCGGCTCATGTGGCGGCGGCGCGGGAGTGCTTCGCGATCACCCCCGGGGACCGCGTGCTCGCCTTCTCCTCCTTCTCCTTCGACGCCTCCCTGGACCAGCTGCTGCCGGCGCTGACCACCGGTGCGACCGTCGTCCTGCGCCCCGACGAGCAGTGGGAGCCCGGCCGGATCCCGGGGATCGTCGCCCGCCACGGCATCACCGTCGCCAACTTCCCGCCCACCTACTGGGCCGAGCTGGCCGGCTCCCTGAACGGCGCCTCGGCGACCCGCCTGGCGGCCACGCTGCGACTGCTGATCCTCGGTGGCGAGGCGATCCCGCCCGCCGCGCTGGCGACCTGGCGGCGGCACCTGCCCGGTGTCCGGGTGGTGAACGCCTACGGCCCGACCGAGACCACGGTCACCGCCACCGTCCACGACGTGGTCGACGCGGAGGGCACCCGACGGGTGCCGATCGGCCGGCCCCTGGGCTCCCGCCGGGCCCTGGTGGTGGACACCCGGGGGGAGCCGGTGCCGGTGGGCATCCCCGGTGAACTGCTGATCGGCGGGCCGGAGCTGGCCCTCGGCTACCTCGGCCGCCCGGCCCTGACGGCGGAACGTTTCGTGCCCGACCCCTACGGGCCGCCCGGCGGGCGGCTGTACCGCACCGGGGACCTGGTGCGCCGGTTGCCCTCGGGGGACCTGGAGTTCCTGGGCCGTACCGACGACCAGGTCAAGATCCGGGGCTTCCGGGTCGAGCCCGGCGAGATCGAGGCCGTCCTGGCCGAGTGCCCCGGCGTCACCGCCGCCGCCGTCACGGCCGGCCCCGACGGTCCCGGCGGCCGGCGGCTGATCGCCCACGTGGTCCCCGCGGAGGGAACGGAACCGTCCTTCGAAGCGCTGCGCTCCCACTGCGCCGACCACCTCCCCGACCACGCCGTGCCCTCCTTCTTCACCACTTTGGACCGCCTGCCGGTGAACGCCTCCGGCAAGCTGGACCGCGCGGCCCTGCCCGCCCCGGAACCCGGCCGGATCACCGGCGGCACGCCCCACGTCCCGCCCCGCGACGACACCGAGCGGACGATCGCGGCCATCTGGGCCGAGGTACTGGGTGTCGAGCGCGTCGGCATCGACGACGGCTTCTTCGACCTCGGCGGCCACTCCCTGCTGGCGACCATGGCCGTCTCCCGGGTCGCCGAGCGGCTCGGGCGGGAGATCGAACTGCGCACCCTCTTCGAGAACCCCCGCATCCGGGAGTTCGCCCCGGTCGTCACCGCCGCCCGCCGGGTCGACGCCGACACCGTCGTCCCCGCCGACCGCGAGGGGCCCCTGCCGCTGTCCTTCGCCCAGGAGCGGCTGTGGTTCCTGGACCGGATGTCCCCGCTGGGGGAGGACTACGTCCTGTGGTACTGCCGGCGCGTGCGCGGCGGGCTGGACCGCGCCGCCTGGCAGGGCGCCCTGGACGATGTGGCGGCCCGTCACGAGGTTCTGCGCACCGCGTTGATCGAGGTCGACGGGCGCCCGGTCCAGCAGATCCGGCCGCCCGCCCCCGTTCCGCTGGAGTGGCACCCGGCCCCGGCCGGGGGGTACGGGGACTCCGGGGAGGACGTGCCGGAGCGGGTCCGGGAACGGGCCGTCGAGCTGGCCCGCCGCCGGTTCGCACTGGACGAGCCGCCGATGCTGCGCTCCGGGGTGTGGGAGCTGGGACCGGAGGACCACGTCGCGGTCATCGCCTTCCACCACGTGGCCATCGACGGCTGGTCCAAGGACGTCTTCCTGGAGGAACTGTCCGCCTGCTACCGGGCCCGACTGGCCGGCACCACCGCCAACCTGCCGCCGCTGCCGGTGCAGTACGCCGACTTCGCCGTGTGGCAGCGCGAGCGCGCCGCATCCCCCGGGGCCGAGGCCGGCCTGCGGTACTGGGAGACCGCCCTGGCCGGGGTCCCCCCGCTGGAGCTGCCCACCGACCGGCCCCGCCCGGCGGTGCGTTCCGGCCGCGGCGGAGCCGTGGAGATCCCGCTGGGCGACGAGCTGCCGGAGCGGATCGACGCGCTGGCCCGCCGGCACGGCGCCACCCGGTTCATGGTGCTGCTGGCGGTGGTGCAGGTGGTGCTCGCCCGCTGGTCGGGTCAGGAGGACATCGCGGTGGGAACACCGGTCGCGGGACGGGACCGGGTGGAGCTGGAGCGCCTGATCGGGTTCTTCGTCAACACCGTGGTGCTGCGCGGCGACGTCTCCGGGGACCCCGCCTTCACCGAGCACCTGGAGCGGGTCCGGGCGGACGTGCTCGGGGCCTTCGACCACCGGGAGGTGCCCTTCGAGCACGTGGTGAACCGGCTGCGGCCCGAGCGCGACCTCTCCCGTACCCCCCTCTTCCAGGTCATGTTCGACGTCCAGGAGGGTTCCGACGCCTCCGGGCGCCTCCTCGATCGGGAGGTCGGGACGATCGCGCTGCCCTGGCGATCGGCCAAGTTCGACCTGACCGTCACCTTCGTGGTCTCCCCGGGGCGCTTCGCCCTCAACGTCGAGTACAGCGACGACCTGTTCGAGCCCGACACCGTCACCCGGTTCGCCGAGCACGTCGGTCGGACCCTGGCCGCGGCCCTGGACGCGCCGACGACCCCGGTGGGCGACCTGGAGCTGTGCGCGCCCTCGGAGCGGGCCGCCCTGACCGCCGCCGGGACCGCGTCCGCGTCGACCGGGGAGGCCCCCCGTCCGGTGCGGTTGTGGGGTGGTGGTGGTTCGGCGGTGGTGTGTGGGGATCGGGTGGTGTCGTACGGGGAGTTGGAG
>NZ_VKHT01000705.1 GCF_014141535.1 Streptomyces alkaliphilus
CCAGCCACACCCGGGCCCACCCGTCCCCGCGCACCATGAGGTACACGACGATCATCGAGACCAGGGCGTACCCCATCAGCACGTCGAACTCGAAGACCAGCACGAAGTGCAGCAGCCCCTCCAGGAGGAGCAGCGTCGCCCGCCACGGGTACCGGCCGGGCCACGCCCGGCCGCGCCGCAGCGCCGAGCCGTACTGCAATCCCAACCCCACTCCGAAGAGGATGGTCAGCAGGGCCAGGAACTTCCCGTTGGTCAGGGCGCGCAGGGCCACCTCCACCGCGCCGGCGGCCGAGTCGGCCTCCGGGATGTCGAGGAACGCCGAGGCCGGCCCCAGGGGGTGGGTGAACAACCAGATGTTGGTGCCGAGCGTGCCGATGATGGCGATGCCCCGCAGGAGGTCGAGGGCCTCCACCCGCCCGCCCTCCGGTGGCCCGGGAGGGGCGTCGGCGCGTGCGGCACGGGCGACGGGATCGGTGTCCGACTGCTTCATGCCGGCAGCGTCGCCCCGATCGACACCCGTCGTCCTCGGCCGGGGGAACGGCCGGCCCTCCTCACAAAGGAGGGCGCCGACCCCCCTTCTCCCACCTTCGGGGGAGATCCTCCGGCGGGGCGCCCCGGCCGTGGTTCGCCCCGGGGAGCACGTGGTCTCCTGGTGGGATGACGGGTTCGCGGGGAGTGCGGTGGGCGTCCGGCGTCCTTCCCGACGCGGACGCCCCCTCCGGGGGTGACCGGCCCCGCGCCGGGTTCCGCCCGACGCGCGCGGATGTGCTGCCCGCCGCCGGCCTCTTCGTCCTCGGGGCCTTCCTCTACCCGGCGGGCGCGTATCCGTTCTTCGGCGGCGAGGGCACGTTCGTCGTGTGGGCGGTGCCGCCGGGGTGGCGGCTGCTTCCGCTGGCGGGCGCGTGCGCGGCCGTGCTGGTGCGCAGACACCGACCGGGGGCCGCGCTGGGCGCCGGAACGGCGTTCGCCGCCGTGGACGCGCTGTTCGGCTTCGGCATCCCCATGCTGCTGGTCCTCTGCGAACTGCTCCACAACGCCGCACTGCGCGGTTCGCAGCGGTCGACTCGCGTCCTGTTGCGCGCGGTCCTGCTCGCGGCGGCGGCGGCCGGCGTCCTCACCCTGGTGCTCCTGCGCGACGGGCAGGCCGCCGTTCTGCTGGTCATCCTCGTGCTGACCGTGCTCTTCGTGCCGGTGTGGTGGGCGCTGGAGTTGCGGCGCGAACGGGAGCTCGCGGACGCCGAACGCGCCCGCGCGGACCAGCAGGCCACCATCGCGGAGTTCGACCGGCGCTCCGCCGTCGCCGAGGAACGCTCCCGGATGGCCCGCGACCTGCACGACGTCATCGCCGGACACCTGTCCGCCATCGCCCTCCAGGCGGACGCGGCACGCTCCCTGCGCGGGGACCCCGGGGCGATGGAGAAGGTCACGGCCGGCATGCGGGAGAACAGCCTCGCCGCGCTGGGCGAGATGCGTGCCATGATCGAATTGCTGCGGGGCCCGGACCCGGAGGCGGACGACCTCCCGCAGACGGCCCCGGCCCGCCTCTCCGACCCGGGCGCGCTGCTGGACTCGGTCCGGGCGGCGGGCCTCGAACCGGTGCCGTTGGGCGCCGGGGACGGACGGGACGGGGACGCGGTGGCGGAGGTCCCGGGGCCCCCGGCGTTCCTCGACCCCCTGCCCGACGGGACCCCGGCGGCGGTGGAACTGGCCGCCCACCGCATCCTCCGCGAGGCGGTCACCAACGCCGTCAAGCACGGCCGGGGGCCGCGCCTGTGGCTAGGTGCCCGGGTCCGGGACGGCCGGCTGCGCGTGGAGGTGGTCAACGAGATGCCCGACGGGGCGACCGACGAGCCGGCTCGCCGAGCGGCGGGTGCCGACGGCACGGGGATCGGCCTGCTCACCATGCGGGAACGGGCCGCGGAGGTCGGTGGGACGATCACCGCGGGGGAGCACGACGGGCGCTGGCGGGTGCGTGCCGTGCTGCCCCTCGACCGGAGGGGAGGAGACGGGCATGTCGATCCGGGTTCTGTTGGCCGATGACCACGAGGCGGTGCGGTTCGGACTGCGCCTCATCCTGGAACGCGCGCCGGGCATCGAGGTGGTGGGGGAGGCCGCCGACGGCACCGGCGCGGTGAAGACGGCCCGGCGCCTGCGCCCGGACGTGGTGTTGATGGACGTCCGGATGCCCGGCGGGGGCGGCATCCGGGCGACCCGCGCCCTGGTGGGGGAGAAGGTCTGCCACGTCCTGGTCCTGACCACTTTCGACCTCGACGAGTACGTGTACGCGGCGCTGCGAGCCGGGGCGGCCGGGTTCCTGCTCAAGACGGTCGAGGGCGCGCGACTGGTGGAGGCGGTGCGGGCGGTCGCCCGGGGCGAGGGGGTGCTCGCCCCGGAGGTGACCCGGCGGGTGATCTCGCACTTCGCCGGGTCCGTGCCGGCGCCGCCCGGCCCCGCGCGGGAGGTGGAGGGGCTCACCGAGCGGGAACGCGAGGTCTTCGACTGCCTGGGGGAGGGGCTGTCGAACCACCAGATCGCCCGCCGCCTGTACATCGGCGAGACGACGGTGAAGTCGCACGTCTCGAACATTCTCGCCAAGTTGGACCTGCGCTCCCGGGTGCAGGTCGCCATCCTCGCCCGCGAGCACGGACCGGCCTCGGGAGGCCCCGGGACTCCCTGAGCCGGGATGGGGACCGGCGGGGCGATCACCACGGCGACGGGGACACGGGGGCCGGTTCCTCCCCGACGGTGCGCATGCTCACCTCGGCCCAGAGGGTCTTGCCGGTCGGGGGA
>NZ_VKHT01000706.1 GCF_014141535.1 Streptomyces alkaliphilus
GGGGAAAGGGTGAGAAACCCGGGAAAACCCGGGAAAACCCAAAAAAACCCGGTAAACCCCGGGAAACCCGACACACGGCGCGGGAACCGTGACGATCCCGGGAGCGACCGGCGCGGGATCAGGTGTCGTACCCGGGGCTCTCCGCCGCCGGATCCACCGCCAGTCGGTAGCCGCGCTTGACCACGGTCTGGATGAGCCGGGGCACCCCCAGGGCGGTGCGCAGCCGGGCCATGGCGGTCTCCACGGCGTGCTCGTCGCGTCCGGCGCCGGGCAGGGCGCGCAGCAGCTCGGCCCGGGGCACCACCCAGCCGGGCCGGCGGGCCAGGGCGCGCAACAGGGCCATCCCGGCGGGCGGTACGGGCCGCAGCTCGCCGTCGACGACCACCGCGTGGCCGCGCAGCCGGACGGTGTGACCGGCCACCCGCAGCTCCCCGGAGCGCTTGGGCAATTCGTCGCAGAGCAGTTGCACCAGGGGGCCCAGGCGGAAGCGCTCGGGGTACCGGGTGGGCACGGCCCGGGACTGGAGCGGCAGGGCGGTGACGGGGCCGACACAGATCGGCAGCACCTCGCCGCGCAACGCCTCCAGCAGCGCCTCCTGCCGGCCGAGTTCGGCGGCCCGTTCCAGCAGGGAGGCGACGGCCGGGGCGCTGGTGAAGGTGATGGCGTCCAGGTGCCGCCCCACGACGGCCTCGATGAGCCGGTCGACCGGGCCGAGGTCCTCCGGGGGCATCCAGCGGTAGACGGGGACGTCCACCACCTCGGCGCCGGCCTCGCGCAGCGACTCGATGAAGCCGGGCAGCGGTTCGCCGTGCAGTTGCAGCGCGACGCGTCGGCCGGCCACGCCCTGCTCCAGGAGCCGTTCGAGGACCTCGGCCATGGACTCCGAGGCGGGTGCCCACTCCTCGGTGAGCCCGGCGGCCCGGATGGCGCCGCGCACCTTGGGGCCGCGCGCCAGCACCTCGGCGGAGGCCAGGGTGCTCAGCAGGTCGTCGCCCAGGCCCCACCCGTCGGCGGCCGAGATCCAGCCCCGGAAGCCGATGGCGGTGGTGGCCACCACGATGTCGGGGCCGTGTTCGATGAGGCGGCGGGTGGCGTCGAGGAGCAGGTCGTCGTCGGCCAGTGAGACGATGCGCAGGGCCGGGGCGTGCTGCACCCGGGCGCCCCGGCGCTCCAGCAGGGCGCCGAGTTCCTCCGCGCGCCGGGCGGCGGTGACCCCGACCGTGAAGCCGTCCAGGGGTTTGATCCGATCTGCTGTCCGCATCCTGCCTTCGCTCCCGGGTCGTCGTACGCGGGCACCGAGCCTGTCAACGGGGCGTGACGGGCTCGGTGCCTCGATATTTCCCGGATGTAACACCCGGGGCGCGTGTGCGCTCCGGGGTCACACCCCGGCGTACGCGCGCCGTCCCTCCTGTTCGGTCGCGCCGACCTCGGGTCCGCCGGTGGGGGCGGGGGCGGAGGAGCCGCGCACGTATACGGTCCATGTCACCACGATGCAGGCGACGTAGAAGGCGCAGAAGACCATGAAGGCGGCGGTGCCGTTGCCGGAGGTCATGAAGGACTGCCGCAGGGCGAGGTTGATCCCCAGGCCGCCGAAGGCCCCGATCGAACCGATGATCACCATGGTGGCCCCGGAGAGGCGTCGCGCGTACACCGCGGCGGCCTCGCCGACCAGACCCATCGCCGAGGCCTTGGAGCGGTAGATGCCGGGGATCATCTTGTAGGTGGAGCCGTTGCCCAGGCCGGTGAGCACGAACAGCGGGATGAAGCCGGCCACGAACAGGGCCAATGACTCCGTCATCGACGCCACGACCACCACGCCGGAGACGGCGGCCATCGCGACGAAGTTCCACAGCGTGATCCTCGCCCCGCCCCACCGGTCGGCGAGCCGGCCCCCGACGGGGCGGATCAGCGAACCGAGCAGCGGGCCGATGAAGGTGATGGAGGCGGCCTCCAACGGGGTGCGGTCGAACTGGTTCTGCAACACCAGGCCGAAGGCGAAGCCGTAGCCGATGAAGGAGCCGAAGGTGCCGATGTAGAGGAAGGACATGATCCAGGTGTGGCCGTCGCGGGCGGCCTCCCGGGCGGCTCCGGTGTCGTTGGAGACCGGCCCCAGGTTGTCCATGTACCGCCAGCTGAGGGCGACGGCGAGCACGATCAGCGGGATGTAGAAGGCCACCAGCAGCCGGGGGTACTGCGAGCCGGCCACGAAGATCACGAGCAGCGCCACCCACTGCACCACCGGCACACCGATGTTGCCGCCCCCGGCGTTCAGGCCCAACGCCCAGCCCTTCAGCCGCATCGGGTAGAAGCTGTTGATGTTCGTCATGGAGGAGGCGAAGTTGCCGCCGCCGAAACCGGTGAGGATCGCGACCACCACGAAGGTGGTGTACGAGGTGCCGGGCTCCATGACCACCAGCAGGGCGGTGGTGGGCAGCAGGAGCAGCGCGGCGCTGATCACCGTCCAGTTCCGGCCGCCGAAGCGGGCGACGGCGAAGCCGTAGGGCAGGCGCAGTCCGGCACCGACCGCCGAGGCGATCGCCACCAGGAAGAACTTCCCGGCGGCGTCGATGCCGTACTCGGGGCCCATGAACAGGGCCAGGACGGAGAACATCGTCCACACCGAGAAGCCGATGTGCTCGGAGATGATGGAGAACACCAGGTTCCGGCGGGCCACGTGGCGGCCCTCCCGTTGCCAGAACCGTTCGTCCTCGGGGTCCCAGGTCTCGATCCAGCGTCCGCCGCGGCGGGCGCTGGATCGAGACCTGGGACCCCGAGGACGAACGGTT
>NZ_VKHT01000707.1 GCF_014141535.1 Streptomyces alkaliphilus
GAGCGGAGGGCCCGGTGGACGGCTCGGACCCCAACTCCGGGGCGGGGAGCCCGGGTCGGGTGGGTGAAAACCGGTGACCGAAACGTGGTCGAATCGGCGTGGGGACGTTCGTTCCCGTCCTTCATCGGGAAGGCTGACACACGGGTCCGGGATATCCTGGCGCCCCTCGGGGGCGTTAGGGTGGGTTCGCCCGTACCGGGTGCCCTCGTCACGGGTGGGAGAGTCATGGAGCGGATAACGGCACGGAGCAGGCCCCGGGTGCCTGCCATCACCTGCGGGAGCGGCGCGAGTGGTTCGCGTCTCGACCGTCACCTGAGCGTGCTCTCCGGCCCGGCCGTGTCCCCGCGCGAAGCGGCGGACGCCACATCGCTGATGCGGGAGTTGACGGCCCGTGACCGGAGTCGTGCCCCGGAGCGCCCCGGCGCCCGGGTCCTGCTGCTGGCGCCCCTGCGCCGGTTGCGGCGCTCCATCTTCGGCGGCCGGGGCTGACACGGCCGGGGGACACGGTCGCGGCCATGTGGCCGCGACCGTGTCGGTGACCCGTCCCCGGGGCGGGCCGTGACCGTGCCCGACCGCTCCGCCCGACGGCGCCTCCCCGCCCTCCGGGTCCCGGCTCCACCGCGGGTGGTTCAGCCCGGCGCGGCGTCCACCGAGACCGAGAAGGAGAAGCGGTCCCCCCGATAGTGGATGCGCACCACGTCCACCACGCGTCCCGTCCCGTCGGTGGTCACCCCCGTGCAGTGCAGGATCGGACTCAGCAGGGGCACCTCCAGCAACCGTGCCGTCCCGGGCTCCGCCAGCCTCGCCTGGACGGTGTTGGCGATACGCGCCGGCGACAACCCGGCCACGTCCCTCAGCACCCGGGTCATGGGCCAGCGCTCCAGGGCCGCCGGGTCGATACGCGCGGCCACGTCCGGGGGCAGCAGGTTCTCCGCCCAGTTGGTCGGTTCCCCGCTGTCGGGGTCGCGGCGCAGTCGGGCGAACCGGACCACTTCCGTCAACCCGGGAAAGCGGTCGGTCAACTCCGGCGGGACGGGCACCGGCCCGTGGTCCAACAAGGTGGTCGGCTCCCCGGACTGCTGGGCCACGATGGCGTCCACCGACCCCAGCAGCGGCACCGGGGCACCGCGCGGCACGTCCGGTTCGATGAAGGTGCCGCGCCTGCGGTGCCGGCTGATCAGCCCCTCCTGTTCGAGTTCCTTGAGCGCCTGCCGCATGGTGAGCACGCTGACGCCGTAGTGCGCGGCCAGCCGTTCCTCGGTGGGCAGCCGCAACGGTGAGCCCGCGGGCCGGCCGAGTATGGAGGCCCGCAGGGATTGGGAGACCTGGTACCACAGCGGCAGCTTGCGGTTGAGTTCAAGGGAATCGGGGGCGAAAACGGTCACGTCGGTCCCTCCCTGTGGGCATCCCGGGCGGCTCGGAACCCCCGCTCCCGGCCGGGCGCCCCTCCCGAATCCCGCGGGCGGGTCTCAGGGACGGAAGTTCCGTTCCAGACCCTCCCACACGCGGTCGTAGTCCCGCTGCCGGTGTCCGGCATTCAGCGCCTGCTCGGTGAGCGTCAGCGGCCACCGGGTCTCGAACATGAACGCCAGGCCGTCGTCGATCTTCTGCGGGCCGCGTTCCTCGGCGCTCGCCCGCTCGAAGGTCTCGCGGTCGGGGCCGTGCGCCGACATCATCGGGTGCAGTGACCCGCCGCCGGGAACGAAGCCCTCGGCCTTGGCGTCGTAGGCGCCCTCGATGAGACCCATGTACTCGCTCATCACGTTGCGGTGGAAGTAGGGCGGACGGAAGGTGTCCTCGCCGACCAGCCAACGCGGCGCGAAGACCACGAAGTCGGCGTTGGCCAGGCCCGGGGTGTCCGAGGGCGAGGTCAGGACGGTGAAGATCGAGGGGTCGGGATGGTCGAAGCTGATCGACCCCAGCACGTTGAAACGCCGCAGGTCGTACACGTAGGGCACCAGGGTGCCGTGCCAGGCGACCACGTCCAGCGGGGTGTGGTCCCACTCGGCCGACCACAGCGCCCCGCCGTACTTGGTGATCACCTCCACCGGGCCCTCCGCCTCCTCCCAGGCGGCCTCGGGGGTGATGAAGTCCCTGGGGGCCGCCAGGCCGTTGGCACCGATGGGGCCGAGTTCGGGCAGGGTGAAGGGGCGGCCGTGGTTCTCGCAGACGTAGCCGCGGGCGGGCCCGTCCGGGAGTTCCACCCGGAACCGCACGCCGCGGGGGATCAGCGCGATGTGCCCGGGGGCGGCGCGCAGCGGTCCGAACTCGGTGCGCAGCAGCAGGGTGCCCCGCTCGGGAACCAGCAGCAGCTCACCGTCGGCGTCGCAGAACACCCGGTCCGTCATGGGGGTGTCGGCGTGGTAGAGGTGGATGGCCACGCCCGAGCGGGTGCGCACGTCGCCGTTGCCGCCCAGGGTCCACAGGCCCCGGACGAAGTCGGTACCGGGCTCCGGAGCGGGCAGGGGGTTCCAGCGCATCCGGTTCGGATCGGGGGCCACGTCGGTGAAGGGCGCGCCGAACAGGTTCCCGGATTCGATCCGGCGCATGGGCGGATGGGCGGCCGAGGGCCGGATGCGGTACAGCCACGACCGTCGGTTGTCGGCGCGGGGTTCGGTGAAGGCGCTGCCGCTGAGCTGTTCGGCATAGAGCCCGTGGGCGGGACGACGGGGGGAGTTGCGGCCGATCGGAAGGGTGCCGGGCAGGGCCTCGCTGCTGTGCTCGTTTCCGAAGCCGGCCGGCGGGCGGCCCGTCCCCGCGTCCCTCCCGGGGCCCCCGGGCCCC
>NZ_VKHT01000708.1 GCF_014141535.1 Streptomyces alkaliphilus
CCCCCGGGCCCTGGACACCGAGGCGGTCCACGCCGGTCGCGAGGACCTCACCGCGATGGGGCTGCACGCACCCCCCATCGACCTGTCCACCACCCATCCCTCCGCGGACAGCAGGGCGGAGGCGGCCCGCATCGACGCCTTCGCCGCCACCGGAGCCCGCCCCCAGGGGCCACCGGTCTACGCCCGGGTGGACAACACCACCACCGCCCGCTTCGAGGACGCCCTGGCCCGGCTGGAGGGCACCGACACCGCGGTCGCCTTCGCCAGCGGCATGGCCGCCCTCACCGCTCTCCTGCTGGCCCGGGCGGGCACCGGCGCGGGGCACGTCGTCGCGGTCCGTCCCCTGTACGGCTGCAGCGACCACCTCCTGGACGGCGTCCTGCCCGGTGTCTCCGTCACCCGGACCACTCCCGACGGCATCGCGGACGCACTCCGCCCGGACACCGGCCTGGTGCTGGTCGAGACACCCGCCAACCCCACCCTCGTCGAACTCGACATCGAGGCCGTGGCCCGGGCCTGCGGCTCGGTCCCCCTGGTGGTGGACAACACCTTCGCCACCCCGGTGCTCCAGCGCCCCGCCGCACACGGCGCGCGAGCCGTGCTGCACAGCGCCACCAAGTACCTGGGGGGACACGGGGACGTCATGGGTGGAATCATCGCCTGTGACGAGGACATCGCCTGCGACATGCGCCGCGTCCGCTTCGCCACCGGCGCGGTACTGCACCCTCTGGCGGCCTACCTCCTGCTGCGCGGTCTGGCCACGCTGCCGGTGCGGGTACGAGCGCAGTCCGCGACGGCCGCCGAACTCGCCCGCCGACTGGCCGACCACCCGGGCGTCACCCGGGTCCACCGCCCGGCGGTCGGCGGCGCGATGCTCGCCGTCGAGGTCGCCGGCGACCCGCACCGGGTGATCGCGGAGGTGGAGCTGATCACCCCGGCGGTCAGCCTGGGCGGGGTTGACACCCTCGTCCAGCACCCGGCGTCGATCAGCCATCGGGTGATCGGGGAGGAGGGACGCCGTGACGGTGGCATCGACGACCGGCTTCTGCGGATCTCCGTCGGTCTGGAGGACGTGGAGGACCTCTGGGAGGATCTCGACCGGGCGCTGCGGGCCTGCCGGGAGCCGGTCACCGACTCCCGGTGACCGGGCCGCTCAGCACCGGGGACGCGACCGGCGGCGCCAATGTGGCGCCGATCACGACGGTGCCGCCGTCACGTGCGAACTCCAGGGGCAGGCCGGTGCTCCGCATCGTCGCGGCCATGCCGGTGTCCGAGACACGTGTCACCGCGTACACCCCCGGCCGATTCAGGGCCCGGGCGCCGGCCAGCAGTTCCCCCAACACCGCCGAGCCCACCCCGCGCCGTTGCCAGGCATCCTCCACCAGGAGGGCCACCTCGGTGTCCTCTCCGTCCCACAGCAGATGTCCGAGAGCCACCACGGCTCCCTCGGTGGTGCGGGCCGCGAACGAGTGCCCGTGCCGAGGGCTGAGCAGGTGGGCGAGGTAACGGTCGGCCTCACCGATGGGGCCGTGGTAGCGCCGGGCGAGTGTCTCGGCCGAGCAGCGTTCGTGCAGGGCACGCGCCGCCGGCAGGTCCTCCGGCCCGACGGGGGCGATCGTCAGGCCGGCAGGGACCGCTCGGGGGCGCGGGGCAACCGGTGTCGTGAAGGGGTCCTCCGGCACCGGGCCCCCGGGGCCCCGGGAACCCGTCTGGTGGCCCGAACCCTCGCGCCCACCCGGGGCACCCGGCGTCACGGTCGGCCTCCTCCCGCCGGCCGGCATCCCGGGGTGTCGCGCGTCGTTGCTTCCCGCCGTACCGGCACGGTGCGCTTCGTCGCCGACGCGTTCCCCACCGAACGGGGGGAGCCGTCGTGGACGGCAGCCCCGTGCCGGGCCGCGGTCGGGGCGCCGACCGCGGAGCCATCCGCGCGGCGAGCCGTCGAAGCGGCGGGGGAACGACGAGTCAGCCATGGCATCACTCTCGTTGACCGGTGTTGCGTGATCACGAACGCCCTGTGACCGGTAGGTTAAGGAGGTAGTCGGACAAATGCCCGTTTTCTTCTCGGGTACTCGTGCCGGCGGCACATGCTTCCACCACGGACCCATGACGGCGAGGAGGGTGTGGGGGAGGGGCCCCGGGAGACGTCCGCCCCGGGGAGCGGATCCCGTCGCCCTCACAGACCGCCCGCCACCCGCAGCACGGCCCCCGTCGTGTAGGAGGCATCCGGCGACAACAACCACGCCACCGCCCCGGCCACCTCATCCGCCTCCCCCGGGCGGCCCATCGGTACCCGCTCGCGCCGGCGCCACGGCCGCTGCGGATCACCCATCGAGGCGTGGATGTCGGTGAGGATCATCCCCGGTTGCACCGAGTTGACCCGGACCCCCTCGGCCGCCAACTCCTTGGCCAAACCCACCGTCATCGCATCCACGGCAGCCTTTGCCGCCGCGTAGTGCACGTACTCACCCGGCGCCCCCAGCGTCGCCGCGCACGAGGAGATGTTCACGATGGCTCCCCCCGTTCCCCCGTGCCGCCGGGACATCGCCCGTGCCGCCCGCCGCGCACACCACAGGGCGCCCAGCACGTCGACCTCCACCACCCTGCGCACCGTCTCGGTCGAGGTGTCGGTGAACCGTCCCAACGGTCCGGTGATCCCGGCGTTGTTGACCAGGCCGGTGACGACGCCGAACTCCTCCTCGGCCGCGGCGAAGAGCTCCTCCACCTGCGCCTCGACCGCCACGTCCACCCGCACGGTCAGGGACCGTCGACCCCCGGCCCGCACC
>NZ_VKHT01000709.1 GCF_014141535.1 Streptomyces alkaliphilus
GGCCCGGGGTGCCGCCGGATCCGGGCGGGCGCCGCCGTGCCCCCGCCCGGGCCACCGCCGCCGCCGCGGGACGGGGCCCCGCCCGCATCCGGTGACGCCCCGGAGCGGGAAACGACACCCGAACGGGTCCCGCGCCGACCGTGGCCCGCCGCCGGCGCGAACGGTGGTGCCGGACCGTCGAGTGACCGTGAGCGATGCGAGGATGGCCGACATGTCACACCCCACCGACCCCACCCCCTACGACGCGCTGCTGCTGCTTTCCTTCGGCGGTCCCGAGGGTCCCGACGACGTCGTCCCCTTCCTGGAGAACGTCACCCGCGGGCGCGGGATCCCCCGCGAACGCCTGGAGGAGGTGGGGCAGCACTACTTCCTCTTCGGCGGTGTCAGCCCGATCAACGAGCAGAACCGCCGTCTGCTCGCCGCCCTGCGCGAGGACTTCGCCGCCAACGGCCTCGACCTGCCGGTGTATTGGGGCAACCGCAACTGGGACCCCTACCTCACCGACACCCTGCGCGAGATGGTCCGTGACGGCCGTCGCCGGATCCTCGTCCTGGCCACCAGCGCCTACTCCTCCTACTCCGGCTGCCGCCAGTACCGCGAGGACCTCGCCGGGGCGCTCGCCGCGCTGGAGGCCGAGGGCGCGGAACTTCCCCGGGTGGACAAGATCCGCGTCTACTGGAATCACCCCGGGTTCCTGGAGACCATGGCCGAGGGGGTCGTGGCCGCCCTGGAGAAGTTGCCCGCCGAGGTGCGCGGGGGCGCCCATCTCGCGTTCTCCACGCACTCCATCCCGATCACCGCCGCCGACACCTCCGGCCCCGAGCCCGGTCACGGCGACGGCGGCGCGTACGTGCGCCAGCACATGGACGCCGTGCGCCGGATCTCCGAGGCGGTCCGGGAGGCCACCGGCGTGGAGCGTTCCGCGGAACTGGTGTACCAGTCCCGTAGCGGCGCCCCCCACATCCCGTGGCTGGAGCCCGACATCTGCGACCACCTCGAGGAGGTGCACGCCAGGGGCGTGCCCGCCGTCGTGATCGTGCCCATCGGCTTCGTCTCCGACCACATGGAGGTTCTCTACGACCTCGACACCGAGGCGAAGGCGAAGGCCGAGGAGCTGGGCCTGCCCATGGTCCGCTCGGCCACCGTCGGCACCGACGCCCGCTTCGTCGCGGCCGTCCGCGATCTGGTGCTGGAGCGTGCCGCCGCCGAACGGGGGGAGGAGCCCGCACGGTGCGCCCTCGGCGACCTCGGCCCGAGCCACGACCGCTGCCCGGTCGGCTGTTGCCCGGGCCGCGCCCCCCGCCCGGCGGCCACCGGCGTGGACAGCCCCTACGCCTGACCCGCCCTCCGAGCCGGGCGGACCGCCGCGGCCCGGCGACCCCGCCCGGCACCGCCGACTCCGGTACCCGGGGCCGGCTTCCACACAGAAGGACCCATTCCCGTGAGCGATCACACCGGACACCCGCCCGCCCCCGGCGACCTGCTCGACATCGCGCTGGAGGCCGCCGCCCGCGCCGGCCGACTGCTGCGCGGCGGTCGTCCCGACGACCTCGCCGTCGCGGCCACCAAGTCCAGCCCCATCGACGTGGTCACCGAGATGGACCTGGCCGCCGAGAAGCTGATCACCGACTTCCTCGCCGAGCGCCGCCCCGACGACGCGGTGTTGGGCGAGGAGGGCGGCGACACCGCCGGCACCAGCGGCGTGCGCTGGGTCGTCGATCCCCTCGACGGCACCGTCAACTACCTGTACGGGCTGCCCAACTGGGCGGTCTCCATCGCCGCGGAGATCGACGGCCGTACCGCCGTGGGCGTGGTGGAGATCCCGATGCGCGAGGAGACCTGCTGGGCCGTACTCGGCGGAGGGGCGACGCGCCGCGCCGCCGACGGCACCACGACCCCGCTGCGCTGTCGCCCCTCACCCCCGCTGGAGCAGGCCCTCATCGGTACCGGCTTCAACTACGTCACCGAGGTCCGGGTCGCGCAGGCGGAGGTCGCGCGCCGGTTGATCCCCCGGTTGCGCGACATCCGCCGCGGCGGATCGGCGGCGATCGACCTGTGCGACGTGGCCGGCGGCCGATTGGACGGCTACTACGAGCGCGGCCTGGGCGCCTGGGACCTCGCGGCGGGCGAGCTGATCGCCCGTGAGGCGGGGGCCCTGACCGGCGGTCGTCCCGGCCGCCCGGCGGACGGCGATCTGGCGGTGGCCGCCTCACCCGGCGTCTTCGAACTCCTCCAACCCGTGTTGGAGGAGCTGGGGGCCTGGCACGACTGAGCCCGGTCGGTCCCGCCCCCGGGGCCCGGACGCGAAGGGGCCCCGGGAGGTGGTGAACCTCCCGGGGCCCCTTCCCCGCACGAACCGCGTGGGTCGGTCCGGACGCGGTCCCGGGTCACCCCGGGAGGTCGCGGTGCCGCGCGCCCGGCGCGGCACCGCGACGGAGCGCGTGTGCTCAGGCGGCCACCCGCTCGACCCGGACGCCGTGCTCCGACGCCAGACGCAGCAGGTCCTCCAGCTCCGCCTGCTCCAGGTCCGCGGCGAAGAGGTCGCCGGCCTCGCGGGCGCGCTCCAACTGAATCTCGGTGTTCTCGATGCGCTGCAGAATGCCTGCGGTGAACGCGTCCATGATGCGCCCCCTTGTCATGGGTCGGCGGCACGGCGTGCCGAGAGTGGGTCGCGATCGCGGAGCCCTCGAAGGGGTGGTCCCGTCACGGTTCGCCGGCGACGGTGCCTGGCGCCCGATGGGGGGGGATCGCTGGGGTGTGCAGGGGTGATCCC
>NZ_VKHT01000071.1 GCF_014141535.1 Streptomyces alkaliphilus
TTTGATGGGGTAAGGCTCCCTGTAGACGACGGGGTTGATAGGCCGGAGATGGAAGCCCTGTGAGGGGTGGAGTTGACCGGTACTAATAAGCCGAGGGCTTGTCCTCAGGTGCTCGCGTCCACTGTGTTGGTTCTGAAACCACAACCCGCCACCGGCCCATGGTGGTTGGTGGGTCCGGTTGATGTGTGTGTTTCACAGTGTTTCGGTGGTCATGGCGAAGGGGAAACGCCCGGTTACATTCCGAACCCGGAAGCTAAGCCTTTCCGCGCCGATGGTACTGCATGGGGGACCGTGTGGGAGAGTAGGTCGCCGCCGAACAAATGCCCCAATAGCTCAGTCGGCAGAGCGTCTCCATGGTAAGGAGAAGGTCAACGGTTCGATTCCGTTTTGGGGCTCTCGAGGAGAAGGCCCCCGCCTCAGGC
Organism: Streptomyces alkaliphilus; assembly: GCF_014141535.1. Taxonomy (GTDB): domain Bacteria; phylum Actinomycetota; class Actinomycetes; order Streptomycetales; family Streptomycetaceae; genus Streptomyces; species Streptomyces alkaliphilus. The sequence goes on from NZ_VKHT01000071.1 coordinate 423, forward strand.
GGGGGCCTTTTCGCGTTGTTCGGATGGTCACGTGATGAGTTTCGGAGGGGGAGAACCCGGACTCCGGGAGCGGGGCGTCGAGGACTCCTCCTCGACGCCCCGGGCTTCCCGTGGTGTCCCGGGGGTGGGCTCAATCCTCCGGGACCCGCAGGGTGAGGATCGCCATGTCGTCGGAAGGGGAGTCGGCGGCGAAGCGCTCGACCGCACGCAGGACCCGGGCCGCCACGGCACCGGCCGTCAGACCGGTGCAGCCGCCCAGGACTTCGGCGAGGCCGTCGTCCCCCAGCATCCGGGAACCCTCCCGGCGCTCGGTGACCCCGTCGGTCACGCACAGCAGGACATCACCCCGTTCGAGGAGGAACTCCTCCTCGAACAACTCCAGATCCTCGATGACCCCCAGGAGGGGCTGCGGCTCGGTGGCCGCCGTCACATGGCCGTTCTGCTTCAGTCGCAGCGGCAGCGGATGGCCGGCGCACACCATCTTCAGCAGTGCGCCGCCCTCCGGGCGTGGCCACAGCTCGCCGTAGAGAAGGGTGAGGAAGCGGGCCCGGCTCCCCTCCTCCAGGATCGCCGTGTTGAGCCGCTCGAGCACCGCCGGCCCCCCGAGACCCTCGCGCGCGAGCAGGCGCAGCGCGTGCCGGGCGAGGCCCGTCACGGCCGCGGCCTCCGGCCCGGTGCCGCAGACATCGCCGATGGCGAAGCCGAAGGCGCCCTCCCGGATGGGGAAGAGGTCGTAGAAGTCGCCACCGACCTCGTTGCCCTCGCCGGCGGCACGGTAGATGACCTCCACCTCGACGCCGTCGATGTCGGGCAGCTCCGGCGGCAGCAGACTGCGCTGGAGGGACTGACTGATGGTCGTGCGCTCCCGGTACAGCCGTGCGTTGTCCAGGGCGAGGGCGGCCCGGCGGGAGAGGTCCTCGGCCAGCTCCAGGGTCTCCTGGCGGAACCGCTCGTCGGTCTGGCGGCCGAGCACCAGCAGACCGATGACCCGGTTGCGGGCCAACAGCGGGAAGACCACGGTCTCCCCGCCGACGGCCGCGGCGGTGGCCACCAGGGGCACTTCTCCGCCGGGCTGCCGGAGACCCCCCAGGGCCAGCCGACGCAGTGAGGAGCGCAGCGCGGTGTTGTGCGCGGCGTCGGCGGGGGCGTTCCAGGGGCGCACGCCGAGCCGGACGTCCGGGTCCGGCGGCGGCACCCGCTCCAGTAGCGACTTGATGCCGTCGATGCGTTCCTCGTCCTCGTGGAGGACGTAGGAGAGCACGGGATCGGCGTCGGCCTCCGGCATCGTGTAGACGGCGCACCAGTTCGCCAGGTTGGGCACGGTCATCTGTGCCATCAGCGCCAGCGTCTGGTCCGGGTCCAGGGTGCCCGCCAGCAGCTCGGACGCCTCCACCAGGAAGGAGAGCGAGCCCCGACGGAGCCGTTCCAGCTCGGTGAGGCGGGCCGACTCGACCGCCAGGGCGATCCGGTCGGCGGCGAACTGCAGGCGCAGCGCCTCCTCGTTCCCGTAGCGACCCGGCGTCTCGGAGGCGACGCCGAGCGAACCGGTCAGCCGTCCCTCGACCTTCAGCGGCACGGTGACCACCGAGTGCATGCCGGTGCCGGAGAGGAGCGGCACGGCGCCGGGGACGGCCGCCAGGTCCTCGTGGACGGCGGGCATCCGGGCCGAGCCGTAGCGGCCGCTGGCGGTCTCCACGGGGACCCGGGCGAACCGCTGGCGCGCGGAGGGAAGACCGGTGGAGGCGCGGACCTCGAGTTCGGTCTCGTCGTCGGTGGCCAGCAGCAGGTAGGCCGCGTCGCCGTCCAGCATGTCCCGGGCGCGTTCGACGGTGCGTTGCAGCAGTCCGTCGAGGTCGTCGGGGGCGGGGGAGCCGAGCAGGCCCTCCAGCGGGTCCCCACCGGAGCCCTCGCCGTGGTCCCCGTGGACCACCGGGCCGCGCAGCGGGCTCTGCAGCACCGCGCGCTCCCGCTCGCGCACCAGCAGGCAAACCGTGGAGGGTTCGCCGCTCGCGTCGCGGATGCGCAGGTGGCAGGCGTAGACGGGGACGGTGCGGCCGTCGGCCGCCCGCAGGCCGTAGCTGCCCTCCCAGCGGGAGAGCCGAAGCGCCTCGGCGATGCCGGTGCCGGTGCCCGGGGTGTGCGGCCAGGCCGCGAGGTCGGTGAGGGGTTTCCCGATCACCTGGTCGGTGGTGTAGGCGAAGAGTGCCTCGGCGTCCTCGTTCCACGAGGTGATGGTGTCGCTGCGATCCACCTGCACCACGGCCACCCGTACCCGGCTGTCGCTGACGGGCAGCTGGTCGTCGGGCAGTACCGGGCCGGCGGACCGGGTGCCGACCGGTTGCGCGCGTTCCTCGAGTCGGAACCACACGCGCTTGTCGGAGGAGGTGTACTCCACGCCCCAGCCGGCGGAGAGGACGGCGCAGAGCATCAGACCCCGGCCGCCCTCGCTGTCCGGATCGGGGGTGCCCCGCCGGGTGGGTACGAACGGAAGTTCCCTTTCCGGGTGGCGGTCGACGACCTCCACCCGGACACCGGACTCGTCGCGCAGGCAGAGCACGTCGGCGCTGGTGCCGGCGTGGATCACGGCGTTGGTGACCAGCTCGCTGGTGAGGACCACGGCGTCGTCGATCAGCTCCGCCAGACCCCAACCCTGCAGGGTGTCCCGCACGAAACCCCGCGCCGTGGCGACGGAACGCCCGACCGGCTCGAAGGTGGCCGCAGCTCGCGCGGTGATCACGTCACTCCCCCAATGGCTGTCTCGGTCCCGGCGGCCCACACGGGCGGCCGGATGCCAGGTTACTGACGTCCACCGGCACCCCGGGCGGCACATCCACCGAATTCCCCCGGACCGGGAGGCCCCGGGTGTGCGATGCTGCCGAACTGTTATCGCCCCGTCGGTGTGGAGTGAAACACTGGAGGGAGTCCGGGGACCGGCCGGACGACGAGCATCGCCGACCCTGTGGGAGGGACACAGTGGTGTCTGACGGAGCACACGCACGCGTTGGGACACGCGTGCGCAGGGGGAAGCCGCGAGCGGGCGCGACGGTGGAGGTCGATGCCGTCGCCCTGAACCGGCTCCTCTCGGCTCTGGTCTCGATGCGGGACGGCAACTTCCGTCGTCGGCTGACCGTCTCGGGGGAGGGCCCCATGGCGGAGCTGGCGGCGGTCTACAACGACGTCGCGGACCGCAACCTGCACCTCACCGGACAGCTGGCCCGGGTGCGCCGGGTGGTGGGCCGCGAGGGCAAGCTGGTCGAGCGGATGGAGGCGGGGCCCTGCGAAGGGGCGTGGACCAAGGCCATCGACGACGCCAACGACCTCGTGGAGGACCTGGTGCGTCCGGTCTCCGAGGTGGGCCGGGTGCTCAGCGCCGTCGCCGAGGGTGACCTCACGCAGCGGATGGACCTGCGGGCCGGCGCGGTCGGTGGGGGCCGGGCGCTGCGCGGGGAGTTCCTGCGGGTGGGTCGGACGGTGAACGGCCTGGTGGACCAGCTGTCCACCTTCACCGACGAGATCACCAGCCTCGCGAGTGAGGTCGGTACCCGCGGCAAGCTCGGCGGCCAGGCGGACGACCGGGGTCTGTCGGGCAGTTGGAAGGACCTGACCGACTCGGTCAACACGATGGCGCACCGGTTGACCGCACAGGTGCGCAACATCGCCCACGTGACGACGGCGGTGGCCAACGGCGACCTGTCGCAGAAGGTCACCGTGCACGTCGAGGGCGAGATGCTGGAGCTGAAGAACACCGTCAACCGGATGGTGGACCAGCTCTCCTCGTTCCAGTCCGAGGTCACCCGGGTCGCCCGCGAGGTCGGCACCGAGGGCCAGCTGGGCGGTCAGGCGAAGGTGGAGGGGGTCGGTGGGGTCTGGAAGGACCTGACCGACTCGGTCAACACGATGGCGAGCAACCTGACCGCGCAGGTCCGGGAGATCGCCCAGGTGACGACGGCGGTCGCGCACGGTGACCTCTCCCAGCAGATCACCGTCACCGCCCGCGGCGAGGTCGCCCAGCTGGCGGAGACCATCAACGCGATGACCGAGACGCTGCGCACCTTCGCGGACGAGGTCACCCGGGCCGCCAGTGAGGTCGGGACCGAGGGGCGGCTGGGTGGCCAGGCCCGGGTCCAGGGCGTCTCCGGCACGTGGAAGGACCTCACCGACTCCGTCAACAACGCCTTCCGCAACCTCACCGGTCAGGTGCGCAACATCGCGCAGGTGACGACGGCGGTGGCGAACGGTGATCTGACCCAGAAGGTCACGGTGGACGTGGCCGGGGAGATGTTGGAGCTGAAGAACACCGTCAACCGGATGGTGGACCAGCTCTCCTCGTTCGCCGAGCAGGTGACCCGGGTGGCCCGCGAGGTGGGCATCGAGGGTCGGCTGGGCGGTCAGGCCGAGGTGCAGGACGTCTCGGGTACCTGGAAGCAGCTCACCGACTCGGTGAACTTCATGGCCCTGAACCTGACCGACCAGGTGCGCGGTATCGCGCAGGTGACGACGGCCGTGGCGCGGGGTGACCTGTCGCAGAAGATCACGGTGCCGGCGCGCGGTGAGATCCTGGAGCTGAAGAGCACCATCAACACGATGGTCGACCAGCTGTCGGCCTTCGCGGATCAGGTCACCGGCGTGGCCCGCGAGGTGGGCACCGAGGGTCGTCTCGGTGGTCAGGCGCAGGTGCCGGGCGTGGCCGGGGTCTGGCGGGAGCTGACCGACTCCGTCAACGGCATGGCGAACAACCTGACCGACCAGGTGCGGAACATCGCGCAGGTGGCCACGGCCGTGGCGCGGGGTGACCTGTCGCAGAAGATCACGGTGGAGGCCCGGGGCGAGATCCTGGAGCTGAAGGAAGTCCTCAACACGATGGTGGACCAGTTGTCCTCCTTCGCCGAGCAGGTCACGCGGGTGGCCCGTGAGGTGGGGACGGAGGGGCAACTGGGCGGTCAGGCCGAGGTGCGCGGGGTCTCCGGCACCTGGAAGGACCTCACCGAGTCGGTGAACAACATGGCGAACAACCTGACCCTCCAGGTCCGGAACATCGCCGAGGTCACCACGGCGGTCGCGCGCGGCGACCTGTCCAAGAAGATCACCGTCCCGGCTCGGGGCGAGATCCTCGAACTGGTCACCACCGTCAACACGATGGTGGACCAGTTGTCCTCCTTCGCCGAGCAGGTCACGCGGGTGGCCCGTGAGGTGGGGACGGAGGGCCGACTGGGCGGTCAGGCCGAGGTGCGCGGGGTCTCCGGCACCTGGAAGGACCTCACCGACAACGTCAACCTGATGGCCCGCAACCTCACCGGGCAGGTTCGCAACATCTCGACGGTGGCCACCGCGGTCGCCAACGGTGACCTGACCAAGCAGGTGACGGTCGAGGCCAGCGGCGAGGTCGCCCAGCTGGCGGACGCGGTCAACACCATGGTGACCACCCTGTCGTCCTTCGCGGACGAGGTAACCCGTGTCGCCCGGGAGGTGGGCACCGAGGGGATGCTCGGCGGTCAGGCCCGCCTGCCCGGCGTCTCCGGGATGTGGCGCGACCTGACCGAGTCCGTGAACAACATGGCCAGCAACCTGACCGGTCAGGTGCGGAACATCGCGATGGTGACCACGGCCATCGCCCGCGGTGACCTGACGAAGAAGATCGACATCGAGGCCCGCGGGGAGATCCTGGAGCTGAAGACCACCATCAACACGATGGTCGACCAGCTCTCCTCCTTCGCGGATCAGGTCACCAGGGTGGCGCGCGAGGTGGGCACCGAGGGACAGCTCGGTGGCCAGGCCCGGGTGCGTGATGTCGCGGGTACCTGGAAGGAGCTCACCGACTCGGTGAACGAGATGGCGGGCAACCTCACCCGCCAGGTGCGCAGCATCGCCCGGGTGGCGACCGCCGTGACCAGGGGCGACCACACGGTCCGGGTGGAGGCGGAGGCCGCCGGGGAGATCCTGGAGCTCCAGGACACGATCAACACGATGATCGGCAACCTGCGCGAGACCACGATGACCAACAAGGAGCAGGACTGGCTCAAGGGCAACCTCGCCCGGATCTCCAATCTCATGCAGGGCCGCCGCGAGCTGAACGACGTGGCCGAGCTCATCATGAGCGAGCTGGCCCCGGCGGTCTCCGCCCCGCACGGCGCGTTCTACCTGGCGGCCCCGTCCTCCGGGAAGTCCGAGGTGGTCGCCGGCCCCGGTGAGGACGGGAACTACGAGCTGCGGCTGTTGAGCGCCTACGGCTACGCGGCGGACACCATGCCGACCTCCTTCAAGCCGGGGGAGGCGCTGATCGGCACCGCCGCCCGCCAGCGGCGCATGATCTCCGCCGGGCGCACCCCCGAGGGTTACCTGAAGATCTCCTCCGGACTGGGGGAGTCGCAGCCGGCGCACGTGGTGGTGATCCCGGTCCTCTTCGAGGACACGGTGCTCGGCGTGGTCGAGTTGGCGTCGTTCCAGGAGTTCACACCCATCCAGCTCGACTTCCTGTCCCAGATGGCGGAGATGATCGCCACCAGCGTCAACACCATCTCGGTCAACACCCGTACCGAGATGCTGTTGCGCCAGTCGCAGAAGTTGGCCGACGAGCTGAAGGACCGTTCGGCGGAGTTGGAGCGCCAGCAGCAGGCGCTGCAGGCGTCCAACGAGCAGCTCAAGGACAAGGCGGACCAGCTCGCGGAGACCAACCGCGACATCGAGGTGAAGAACTCGGCGATCGAGCAGGCGCGTCAGGTGCTCGAGGAGCGCGCGGAGCAGTTGGCGCTCTCCATGCGCTACAAGTCGGAGTTCCTGGCGAACATGTCGCACGAGCTGCGCACGCCGCTGAACTCCCTGCTGATCCTCGCCAAGCTGCTCGCCGACAACGCCGAGGGCAATCTCAACGGCAAGCAGGTGGAGTTCGCCGAGACCATCCACAACGCCGGTTCGGACCTGCTCCAGTTGATCAACGACATCCTGGACCTGTCGAAGGTCGAGGCGGGCAAGATGGACGTCAGTCCCACCCGGATCGCCCTGGTGCAGTTGGTGGACTACATCGAGGCGTCGGTCCGACCCCTGACGGCGGAGAAGAACCTGGAGTTCTCGGTGCGGGTCTCCCCGGAGCTGCCCGCCACCCTGCACACCGACGAGCAGCGGTTGCTGCAGGTGCTGCGCAATCTGTTGGGCAACGCCGTGAAGTTCACCGAGCACGGCTCGGTGGAACTGGTGATCCGACCCGCCGGGCGGGACGTGCCGCCGGAGATCCGGGAGCAGGTGGCGCGCAGCGGCGCGCTGGCCACGCCGGACGCGCCGATGGTGGCCTTCGCGGTCACCGACACCGGCATCGGTATCGCACCGAGCAAGATGCGGGTCATCTTCGAGGCGTTCAAGCAGGCGGACGGGACCACCAGCCGCAAGTACGGCGGCACCGGCCTGGGGCTGTCCATCAGCCGGGAGATCGCCCGTCTGCTGGGCGGCGAGATCCACGCGGCGAGCGAACCGGGCCGTGGCTCCACCTTCACGCTCTACCTGCCGCTCCAGCCCACCCGGCTGCCCCCGCCCGGATACGGGGAGACGGTCGGCGGGACGCTGGTGGCAGAGCCGGGAACCACCGGAGCCATTCCGGCCCTCCCCGCCGGCACCGGGCAGGTCGAGGAGCCCGCCGGGTCGGAGAACGGATCCGCCGGGGGGAGCGCGGAGGGGGAGAGCCCCGCCCCGCCGGCCCCGGCGCTCGAGCCGTCCGGCATCAGGGAGGCGGCCGGCTCGGCCGCCGAGCGGGCCGCGGAGCAGCTCACGCTGCGGCGGCGCAGCCGGTTCGTCAACGGCAACGGCCGTGAGCGGGGGGAGGCCGGGAACGGCGGACCGACGGGCAGCGGTGTCGACGTGCGCCCCGGGGTCTCCCGATCGGCCGCGGACCGGGGTCCGACCTTCAAGGACCAGAAGGTGCTCATCGTCGACGACGACGTGCGCAACGTCTTCGCCCTGACCAGCGTCCTCGAGCAGCGCGGCCTGCGGGTCCTGTACGCGGAGAACGGGCGGGAGGGCATCGAGGTGCTGGAGGCCAACGAGGACGTGGTGCTCGTCCTGATGGACATCATGATGCCGGAGATGGACGGCTACGCCACGACCTCCGCGATCCGGCGGATGCCGCAGTTCTCCGGTCTGCCGATCATCGCGCTCACGGCCAAGGCGATGAGCGGTGACCGGGAGAAGAGCATCGAATCCGGTGCTTCCGACTACGTCACCAAGCCGGTGGACACCGACCACCTGCTGGAGTTGATGCGGCGGTGGATGAACGGTGAGGGCGGCCCGGCCGACGAGGCCGGCGCCTGACCCTCGGACCCGGCCGGACCGATCCCCATCCCCCGGTGGCTACCCGGGGCGTCGACGGGAACTCCCCTCGGCGCCCGGCCGTTCATCCCCGGGTGGGGCGCGCGCCGCCATCGGGTCGGTGACACCGCGGTGACCGGGTGTGTCCGGGGCGGGGAGTGCCGCTACCATGTGCGGCACGACAGCGGTGGCTCACCGGAGCCACCATCGGGGGCGGTACGGGCCAAACCGCCCGGGCGGAGGAGGACAGGCCATGGTTCAGAAGGCCAAAATCCTCCTGGTGGACGATCGGCCGGAGAATCTGCTGGCGCTGGAGGCCATCCTCTCGGCGCTCGATCAGACCCTGGTCCGGGCGTCCTCCGGGGAGGAGGCGCTCAAAGCGCTGCTCACGGACGACTTCGCCGTGATTTTGCTGGATGTCCAGATGCCCGGCATGGACGGCTTCGAGACGGCCGCCCACATCAAGCGCCGGGAGCGTACCCGGGACATCCCGATCATCTTCCTGACAGCCATCAACCACGGGCCGCACCACACCTTCCGGGGGTACGCGGCCGGGGCGGTGGACTACATCTCCAAGCCCTTCGACCCCTGGGTGCTCCGCGCCAAGGTCAACGTCTTCGTCGACCTGTACCAGAAGAACGTGCAGTTGGCCGAACAGGCCCGGCTGCTCGGTGAGGGCATGGACGAGGAGTTGGGCGACGCCGGGGCCTCCCGTCGTCTGCTGCCCGAACTGTCCGGTCTGCTGGCCTCCGTGGAGGAGCAGGCCGAGGCCGTGACGCGGGAGGTGGGGGAGAGCGGCAACCCGGCGGCCGCCTCCGGCATGGGGCGCCTGGAGCGACGGATCGCCGAGTTGCGGCGGGCCCTGGACGCACTGGACCCGGTGGCGTCCACCACTTCGGGCGTGCCGGAGTGAGACCGGGGCGGGTCGCCGACCCGCCCCCGTCCCCTTCTTCTCCCTTGGGGACGGGGGGTTTCGGCCGTGGCGGCCCCGTCCCGGCCGGCTCCACCGGCGCGCTCCTCGGGCGCACGTCCGACCTCCGTGCCCCCGGGGGCCGACACCGGTAACCTCGTCCCCATGGCCTCGGGTACGTCTCGCAACAGCTCTCGGAGCGCGCGCGCCGCAGGGCGCGCGGGCGGGACCTCCGCGAAGAAGGCCGCGTCCGCGAAGAAGGCCGCCGCCCGCCCGGCGCCCCGGTCCCGGGCGGCCGCGAAGAAGAAGCCGCCGGCGCGCAACCCCTTCTACCGCGTGCTGCGGGCGGTGTGGTTGGGCATCGCCCATTCCGTGGGCGCCATGTTCCGCGGGGTGGGGAACAGCACCCGTGGATTGGATCCCGCCCACCGCAAGGACGGCATGGCACTGTTGCTGATGGGCGCGGCTCTGGTGGTGGCGGCCGGTACCTGGTCCAACCCGGAGGGGTTGCTGGGGGAGTGGGTGACCCTGTTGGTCACCGGCGCCCTGGGCCGGTTGGACCTGATCTTCCCCCTGTTGTTGTTCTTCGTCGCGATTCGACTCATCCGGCATCCGGAGAAACCGGAGGCCAACGGGCGCATCGTGATCGGTCTGGGCGCCCTGGTGGTGGGGGTGCTGGGTCTGGTGCACCTGGCGGCGGGCGCTCCCGGTCGCGCGGACGGCGCGCAGGCGCTGCGCGACGCCGGCGGGTTGATCGGTTGGCTCGCCTCCCGGCCGCTGATCTTCCTGGTGGGCGAATCGCTCGCGGTGCCGCTGCTGGTGTTGGTCACCGTCTTCGGCCTGTTGGTCGTCACCGCCACCCCGGTCAACGCGATCCCGCGCCGGCTGCGGGAGGGCGCGGTCCGTCTGGGGGTGCTCGAACCGCGCGAGGGCGGCGAGCGGGTGCGGATGGACAAGCCCACCGACTCCTACGACGAGGTGGCCGCCGTCGAGGAGGCCGCCGAGCGGGTTCGGGGCACCGGGCGGCGCGGGCGCGGAGGAGTGCCCGCCGCACGCGGCGACGCCGACGGTTCGGCGTCCGGCGGCCGGGGGCGGGGCGGGCGTCGCAGGCG
>NZ_VKHT01000710.1 GCF_014141535.1 Streptomyces alkaliphilus
CCCCCTCGACCACCCCCGGTCGTGCGATCGGGCGCGCGGCTCCTCCCGCCGGCGGTGGAAGCGGAAGCGCGGAAGGAGGAAGGCGATCATGGTTGAGGGTCGGGTCCGGGCGTTGAGCGCGCTGGTGTTCCACGTCCTGTTGCCCTTCCTGCTCCAGCTCGGCTGGCAGGTCGTGGCGGCCACGGTACTGGTGGCCTTCGTGTTGTGGGAGTCGGGGCCGGAGAGCGGTATGCGCTGGCAGTTCAGCGTGGGCCTGCTGGCGGTCGCGGCGGGGTTGCTGGCGCTCGGCTGAGAACCGGGCGCCGGCACGCCCCCGCCGCGTGCCGGCACCCTCGGGCCCTCGGGGCCCCATCGGCCGCGACCCGAGCGGCCCGTGCCGCGGAACCTCTCCTCAGAAGACGTCCGCGCACCAGGGTCGACGACCGGTCCCCAGCAGGACGTCGGCGCGGACCACCGCGCCCGGGGTCTCCTCGTCCAGATCCCCCGTCGCTTGCGCGAGGGTCGCGGAGCGGTCCCCCAGCCACAGCCCGGCCAGCGTGCCGACGCCCAGCGTCAGGTCGGCCGAGCGGTCGGTCGGCGCGCACTCGGCGCCCTCGGGCGAGGCGGTCAGCAGGAAGCGCCCCCCGGACAGGCCCATCGGGTCGCGCACCTCCACCACCAGTTCGCCCTCGGTGCGGTAGCTCCGCGAGGAGAGCATGGCGGCGGTGTCCAGCGGGCGGACCCACAGGAAGTCCCAGTGGTCCGTGATCCGGGCGGCCCGCCGGTCGGGCAGCACGCCACGCACCGGATCGTCGGGGCCCCTCTTCCCGGTGGAGACCCGGCTCGCCCAGTCGTAGCAGCACAGGTGGTGCCACAGTGCTCGCTCGGCCTCCGGCGAGGCGCCGATCAGGGAGCGCACCTTCAACAGGTTGTCGGGCCGGCCGTGGGCCCAGGCGTCGTCGATCGTGAAGCTCGCCAGACCCTGCGGCACGCCCTCGGCGTCCGTGTACAGCAGGTGGCGGGGGGCGGGGCCGTCGTCGGACCACCGCACGACGCCGGTGAACCGGTCCCACCAGAAGGCGTCCCGGTCGATGGTGCCCGGGTGCAGCCGGCGGAACCGGTCGTGCAGTTCGGGGCCGACCTTCCGCACCTCCTCGGCCTCGGCGAACCGGATCGAGCCGGAGAGCCCGAGGTCTTCCGGCCGCCCGGTGCGGCGCGGGTCGAAACCGGCCCGGAAGAGGTCGATCTCCAGGGTGGTGGTGCTCGCCGCCGGGCCGAAGCCGTAGCGGCCGTAGATGAGGTACTCGGCGGCGATGAGGGTGGCCACGGTGTCGCCGCGCTCCCGCGCCGCCCGCAGGTCGTCGCTCATCAGCCGGGTCAGCAGGCCGCGACGGCGGTGGGTGGAGGAGACGGTCACGGCGGTGACGGCGTCGGCCCGCACCGCGTTTCCACCGGGAACGGTCAGCTCCTGGTCGTAGGAGCGGAAGGTGGCCACGCAGCGGCCCTCTTCGAAGACGCCCACGGTACGGGAGAGGTCCATCCCGGCCATGCGATCGGGGATCTCCTTGGGGTCGCCGTCCGGCGGCGCGTCGAAGCCGGTGCGGATGCGGGCGATCCAGGCGGCGAACAGGTCGGCGTCGTCACCGACGGCGCGGATGTCGGGACCGGCGGGGGATGAGGAGGCGGGGGGCGTCTGTACGGGCGTGTCCGAGGCCATGGTCAGACGGTAGGAGCGGGGGTCGGGTGCCGCCACGCATTTTCCGCGTGCCGGCACCCGACCCGGACGGCGTCCCCCGGGGCGCCGTCGGGACCCGGTCGATCACCGTCGAATCGCCGTCGGGACTCAGTCGGGGAGCCGCACCGCCCGCACCTCGCCCACCGGCCGTCCGCCGCCCAGCAGCGGGGCCCGGGCGATCCGCGCCCGGATCGGGTGCTCCACGCCCATCGCGGCCAGCGCGGCGGCCAGCACCGGGCCGCGCGCCCGACCGGCGCCGTCCTCGATCTTGAACGCCAGCGCGCGGCCGTCGGCCAGCGCCACCGCCTGCACGCCCTCGGCGCCCGCCTTGGCCAGCACGCCCGGCACCTCCCGCATCAGCAGGGTGTCCTCCCGGCGGGTGCCGCCGATGTACTCGGGGTGGGCGCGCATGGCGTCGGTCACCCTCCGCTCCGGGGTCCCGGGGTCGGCCAGCACGTGTGCGCGGAAGGCGCGGGCCAGGCCGGTCAGGGAGATCGCCATCAGCGGCGCGCCGCAGCCGTCCACGCCGGTGTGCGCGACCTCGTCGCCGCTCAGCTCCTCCAGGGTCTGCCGGATCAGGCGTTGGAGGGGGTGGTCGGGGTCGGTGTAGTCGGCGGTGGACCAGCCGTTCGCCGCGCAGGCGACGAGCATGGCGGCGTGTTTGCCGGAGCAGTTCATGGCGAGCCGGGTGCGTCCGCCGCCGGCGGCGAACACCCGTTCGACCTCCTCCGGGTCGCCGGGCAGGTCCGGTGGGCAGATCAGGTCGTCCTCGGTGAAGCCGTGCGCGGAGAGCACGGCGGCGGCGCGGGCGCGGTGGAACGCCTCCCCGGCGTGGCTGGCGGCGGCCATGGCCAGGTCCTCGCCGCGCAGGTCGGCGCCGGCGCGCAGGAGCGCGGCGGCCTGCATCGGCTTGTTGCTGGAGCGGGGGAAGAAGGGCGAGGTCACGTCGCCCAGGGCCCGGCGCACGGTGCCGTCGGCGGCCAGCTCGACCAGCGAGCCGCGGTGTCGACCCTCCACGAAGCCGGAGCGCACGACCTCGGCGAGCACCGGGGGCGCGG
>NZ_VKHT01000711.1 GCF_014141535.1 Streptomyces alkaliphilus
CAGCTGTGTATAAGAGACAGCACCAGCAGCAGGTGCCGGGGGGAGCGCAGGTAGGCGGCGGCCGGATCGATCACGTCACCGTGCCAGCGCGGCACGTAGCCGGTGCCGAAGTCCCGGTGGATCGTGTCGAGCATCACGGCCCGGGCGCCGTCCAGATGATGCTCCCCGGCCCGTTGGATGCGGTATCCGTGCATCTGCGCATCGTATGCGACAAGGCGGAGCGGTGATCGGGCCGGGGCATGCCGGAGGACCCCGGGGCGTGAGGGGTACCCGGGACGGGTACGGTCGGGTTGGATCGCCGCACCCGTGGGCCGATCCGAGGGCCCGGCACCCCGCGGCCGGCCGGAACGACAACGGAATCGGGACGGAACCGATGGCAGGGACCGAAGCGGCCCCGGAGACCGGCGCGCGACCCGGATCGTCCCCCGTCCGGGCCGGGCAGCGCGACGCGGACCCGATCGCCGTCGGCACCGGCCCCCGGAGCACTCCCGCCCGCGCCCCGGCGGGCGGCGTCGCCCGGCGGGTGCCGCGCGGCGGCCCGTCGGACGTGCCGGTGGCGCGGGCTCCCGCCGAGGAGACCACGGGGAGGGACCCGGGAGGGAAAAGCCCTCCGGGGTGACGGAACCCCGTCACCGAGTCCTCGCCGAGACAGCGCCACCACACCGCACGGGAGCCGAGACGATCATGGAACTGCACGACTTCCCCCTGCTCGCCGCCGTCCTGGCGGTGGCGACCGTCATCGGGCTGATCGCCACCCGGCTGCGACAACCCCTGATCGTCGCCTTCATCGGTGTCGGAATCCTGGTGGGGCCCGCCGCGCTGGGCTGGGTGGAGGCCGACGGCACGATAGAACTGCTCGCCCATCTCGGCATCGCCGTGCTGTTGTTCCTGGTCGGCCTGCGTCTGGACCTGCACCTGGTGCGTACCACCGGACCGATCGCGCTGGCCACCGGCCTGGGACAGGTGGTCTTCACCTCGGCGATCGGCTACCTGATCGCCCGGTTGCTCGGCATGGACAACGTCACCTCGCTCTACGTGGCGGTGGCGCTCACCTTCTCCTCCACGATCATCATCGTGAAGCTCCTCTCCGACAAAAGGGAGTTGGAGCAACTACACGGTCGTATCGCGGTGGGGTTTCTCATCGTGCAGGACATCGTGGTCGTGATGGTCATGATCGCCCTGACCGCCTTCGGACAGCGAAACGCGATCGGTGGGGCGGAGAACGACCTCTCCACCGAGGTGCTGTTGGTCCTCGGCAAGGGGATCGGTCTGCTGGCGGCTATCGCCCTGCTGATGAAGTTCGTGCTGCCCCGGTTGCTCGACCACATCGCCCGGTCCCAGGAACTGCTGGTGCTCTTCGGCGTGGCCTACGCGATCTCGATCGCCGCGATCAGCGAGTGGTTGGGCTTCAGCACCGAGGTCGGGGCGTTCCTCGCCGGTGTCTCGCTGGCCACCACGCCGTACCGGGATGCCCTGGGAGCGCGGTTGGTCAGCCTGCGCGACTTCATGCTGCTGTTCTTCTTCCTCCAGCTCGGCGCGGGTCTGGAGTTCACCGATGCCGGTCGGCAGCTCGGTGAGGCGGCCGTTCTCTCGCTGTTCGTGCTGATCGGCAACCCGCTCATCGTGATCGTCATCATGGCGCTGATGCGCTACCCGGTTCGGGTGGGGTTCCTGTGCGGGTTGACGGTGGCGCAGATCTCGGAGTTCTCGCTGATCCTGGCCGCCCTCGGCCTGTCACTGGGGCACATCACGGGAGCCACGGTCAGCCTGATCACCGTCGTCGGTCTCATCACCATCGGCGTCTCGACCTACCTGATCATGTACTCGCAGCAGATCTGGGGTCGGATCGGGGGTTGGCTCGAGCGTTTCCAGCGGGTCGGTGTGCGGCAACCGGACACCGACCGTAGCGGGGACGACGTGGATGTCATCCTCTACGGCCTCGGCCGCTTCGGTGGGCACGCCGCCGACCGCCTCGCTCGGGCCGGTCTGCGGGTACTGGCGGTGGACTGGGACCCCTATCGGGTGACGCACAACGAGCGGGAGGGCGTCACCGCCGTCTTCGGAAGTGCCGAGGACGTCCACTTCCTGGAGACCCTTCCCCTGAGCCGGGCCCGATGGGTGATCAGCGCCATCCCCCATCCGAACACCAACCTCGCCCTCGTCGACGGCCTGCGCCGGCACGGTTACGAGGGACGGATCATGCTCACCGCCCACACCCCCCGGGAGGTGGAACGGTCCCGGGCGGCGGGGGTGGACATCGTCCTCGACCCCTTCTCGGAGGCCGCCGACACGGCCCTGGACATCGTCTCGGAACGTGCCCGGGGCGAGGGGGGACGGTCCGACGCCGGGGTCCTCGTCGCCGACCCCGGCCCCACCGCTCCGCACGACGGCACTCCGCACGACGGCCCTCTGTCCGGGCCCCCGGACGACGCCGGCGGCACCCGCCGGGCGGAGGGTCCGCCGGAGCGGTAGGGGAACGGGTCGCGCCGGACCGACGGGCACCGACAGCCGCCCGCCCGGGCCGCCCGCCCGGGCCGTGCGGTCAGCCGCCCGCTCGGTCCGTGGCGGATGCGGTCCGGTCCGCGGCGTCCGCGTGGGTGTCCCCCGGAGCGGCCCGCTCGGCCGTGGCCGCGATGTTGCGGGCCATCGCGCCGAAGACCAGCGCGTGCCACGGGCTGACGCTCCACCAGTACAGGTGACCGCCCAGGCCGTGGGGGTGGAACAGCGCCCGTTGACGGTAACGGGCCGCCGGACGCCCCCCGGCCCCGCCG
>NZ_VKHT01000712.1 GCF_014141535.1 Streptomyces alkaliphilus
GGGGTGGTGGGGGCGCTCATGGTCGGGCCGCCTCCCCGTTCCGCGCGCCCTCCGCCTCTCCCGTGGCGGGCGCCGACCCCCGTCCGGTGCGTCGGGGTGCCTCGGCCTCCGGTCCGGCCACGACGGACAGCAGCCGCTCGGCGTCCACGACGCCCAGGCAGCGGCCGTCCTCGACGACCCGGGCCGGGGCGCCGGAGCGGACGACGGTGGTGACGGCCTCGGAGACCGGGGTGGTCGGGGCCAGTTCCTCACCGGCCGTGTCCTCGCCTGTGCGGGCCGGGCGCAGCGCCTGCCGCACCGAGACCACGGAGGCGCGGGGCACGTCGCGCACGAAGTCGCGCACGTAGTCGTCGGCGGGGGAGGAGACGATCTCCTCGGGGGTGCCCAGTTGCACGATGCCGCCGTCACGCATCAGGGCGATGCGGTCGCCGATGCGCAGTGCCTCGTTGAGGTCGTGCGTGATGAAGACCATCGTGCGGCCCTCCTCGCGGCGCAGCCGCAGCACCTCCTCCTGCATGTCGCGGCGGATCAGCGGGTCCAGGGCGCTGAACGGCTCGTCGAACAGCAGCACCTCGGGGTCCACGGCCAGCGCGCGGGCGATGCCCACCCGCTGCTGCTGGCCGCCGGAGAGCTGGCCGGGGCGGCGGTGTTCCAGGCCGGCCAGGCCGACCTTGGCGGCCATCGCCGCCGCCCGCTCGCGGCGCTCCTCCCTGGCCACGCCCTGGATGCGCAGGCCGTAGGCGATGTTGTCGAGCACGTTGCGGTGCGGCAGGAGGCCGAAGTGCTGGAAGACCATGGCGGCGCGGTGCCGGCGCAGTTCGCGCAGCCGGTGGCGGTCCATGGCCAGGACGTCCTCGCCGTCCATCTCCAGCTCTCCGGCGGTGGGCTCGATGAGCCGGGTCAGACAGCGCACCAGGGTGGACTTGCCGGAGCCGGACAGGCCCATCACCACGAAGCACTCGCCGGGGCGGACCTCGAAGGAGACGTCGCGCACGGCGGCGGTGCAGCCGGTGCGGGCGGTCAGCCCGGCGGGGGAGAGGGCCGAGAGTTCGGGGTCATCGGGCACGCGGTCGGCGCCGGTGCCGAAGACCTTCCACAGGCCGCGCACGGAGAACACCGGGGCGGCGGTCGCGGTGCCCGTCGCGCCGTCGGTGGGCGGCCGGGTGTCGGGGCGGTTCCCGGTGGTACCGGTGCGGTCGGTCATGCGTGGTCTCCTCCACGGTGGGTCTCGCGTATCAGGTCACTGGCTCGCTCACCGGTCATCAACACCCCGAGCATGGGGTTCACCGCCGGGAGGGTCGGGAACACCGAGGCGTCCGCGATCCGCACGCCGGACAGCCCCCGGATCCTCAACCGCGGGTCCACCACCGCCATTTCGTCGTCCGCGGCGCCCATGCGGCAGGTGCCGGCGGGGTGGTAGACGGTGTGGGCGACCGAACGCAGCAGGGCGCTCAGTTCCTCGTCGTCGGTGACCTCCGGGCCGGGGAAGACCTCCCGGGTCAGCCAGCCGGCCAGGGGTTCGCTCGCGGCGATCCGCCGGGCCAGTCGCACGCCGTCCACCAGCGTGCGGGCGTCCTCGTCGTCCTCGTCGGTGAAGTACCGGAAGTCCAGCGCGGGCTTGACCTTCGGGTCGGCGCTGATCAGGTACAGCCGGCCGCGGCTGCGCGGCTTGGGGATGTTCGGCGTCATCGACACGCCGTGGGCGGGGCGTTCCCAGCCCAGCCGCTCGGGGTGGTCGGTGAAGGGGATCTGGTAGAAGTGGAACATCAGGTCCGGGCCCGGTGATTCGGGGTTCCGGCGCACGAACAGGCCCGCGTCGGAGTCCATCGCGGAGTTCTCCGGGATCGGCCCGTCGGTCTCCCAGACGATCACCGACTCGGGATGGTCGATGAGGTTCTCGCCCACGCCCGGGAGGTCGTGTCGCACCTCGATGCCCAGTTCCGTCAGGTCCTCGGCGGGGCCGACGCCGGAGAGCAGCAGCAGTCGCGGGGTGTCCACGGCTCCGGCGCACAGCACCACCTCGCGGCGGGCGGTCAGCAGCCGGTCGGTGCCGTCGGCGCCGCGCACCCGGACCCCGGTCACCCGGTCGCCGGCGAACTCCAGGCGGTGCGCCCATGTCTCCAGCAGCAGGGTCAGCCCCGGCCGGTCGCCGGCGATGAGGTGCGGGTGCAGGTAGGCCACCGAGGCGGAGGAGCGCTTGTTGTCCTCCGGGTGGTAGGCCAGATCGAAGAAACCGACGCCCTCGGTGAAGGGGGCGGCGTTGAAGCCCTCGATCCGCGGCACGTCCAGGGCGTCGCGGGCGGCGGCGACGAAGTCCCGGGCGATGGCGTTCCGGTCCTTCTCGGCGACCGGCACGATGTTGTTGAGCAGCCGGTCGTAGTAGGGGTCCATGACGGTGGCGTTCCAGCCGTCGGCGCCCAGCTCCTGCCACTCGTCCCAGTCCGAGGGCAGCGGCTTGAAGGAGATCAGGGTGTTGTGGGAGGAGCAGCCGCCCAGGACGCGGGCGCGGCTGTGCCGGATGTGGGAGTTGCCGCGCGGCTGCGGGACGGTGGGGTAGTCGTAGTCGAGGTCACCGCCGAGCAGGCCCATCCACCGGCGCAGGGTCAGCACGTCGGGGCGGTCCAGGTCGCCGGGCCCGCCCTCGATCAGCGCCACGGTGACGTCGGCGTCCTCGGTGAGGCGGTTGGCGATGACCGAGCCGGCGGTGCCGCCACCGACGATCAGGTAGTCGTACTCGGCGGGGGCCTCGGGCAGGGGGGTGTCCACGCGGG
>NZ_VKHT01000713.1 GCF_014141535.1 Streptomyces alkaliphilus
CGGGAGTTCGTCGCGGAGTGTCATCCCTGCCTCCTGTGACGTGTGCGGTACGGATACGGGTCGGCTCCGGCGCGGCGGCGGACGGCCGGTCAACCGGCGGGGACGGGGGCCCCGGCACCGCGCCCGGTGCCCCGCGGGTCCCCCTCCCCGGCGTAACCGGCCTCCTGCAACCGCCGGCGCAGCCGGAGCAACCCGCGGCGGGCGTGGCTCTTGACCGTCCCCAGGGGCAGCCCGGTGCGTTCGGCGATGTCGCTGTGGGTCAGGTCCTCGTAGAAGTTCAACCGCAGCACCTCGCGCTGACGCGGCGGAAGGAGGTCCAGTTCGCGGGCGATCAGGACCCGTCGCACCACGTCGTCCGCGCTGTCCTCCACGGTGCCGCCGGTGGTGACGTATCGGTTGCCGGCGGCGACCACCAGATCGTGCCGGCGGGTGCGGGCGGCCAGGGAGTCGGCGATGCGGCGGCGCGTGATGCCGACGATCCACCCCGGGAGGGGGCCCCGATCGGGGCGGTAGGTCAGGCGCCCGCGCCAGGCGGAGAGGAAGACCTGTTGGGTGATGTCCTCGGCCTCCCGGCGGTCACCCACGGCACGGGCGGCCAGGGAGTGGACCAGATTGCCCCACAGGCGGTAGGCGTCGGCCAGGGCGCCGGAGTCGCCGGCGACCAGGCGCTCTGCGATCCCCCGGGCGATCTCCGCGGAGGGGTCCGGCTCGAGGCCGGTGTTGCCGATGGTCCCGATACCGCTGCCGTCCCTCGTGTTCCCGGTGGTCTCCGTATTCCCGGTGACCTCTGTGATTGCTGTGATTGCTGTGACCGCTGTGATCCCGGTGGCCTCCACTGCCCGCCCCGGCTCGTCCGGGACGCCGCCGTCCGGGATCGGCGTCGCGGCCCCCCGGAGCACGGAGACGGGCGCACGCCCGGGTCTCCCCGATCGATCGGGCCGTCCGGGGCGGGTCACCGCTCCGGTACGTGCCTCATGGGTGCACTCGGAATCATGCGTTGCTGTGGCCACGTGGTCGCTCCTCCCGCCGGGCCGGGGGCCGGTCGGTTGGCCGGGACGGGTGTCCCGGTCCGTGCGGCCCGCACGGTTGGACACCGACACCGGGCGCCTCGTCACGCCGCGGCCATCTCATCGTGGAGCGAAGCGACGCATGGCACAACTTGCGTCGTTTCTGCATCGTCTTGTGTCGGGAAAACGTAGAGTGGGCGCATGCGCGAGGAGAAAGCGGCCCCCGGGTCCCGGAACGTCCCCCGGCGCCAACCGGCGCGCTCCGCGGAACCGCAGGTCGAAGGGGGTGACGCGGCGCCCCCGGGAAGTGCCGGGTTGACCACCGGGGCGGTGGCCAAACACTTCGGGGTGGCACCGACCACGCTGCGCTCCTGGGATCGGCGCTACGGCATCGGGCCGGCCGGCCGCACCGGTGGGCGGCACCGGCGCTGGACCCCCGAGGACATCGCCGTCCTGGCCCACATGTGCAGGCTGACCAGCGAGGGGGTGCCGCCCGCCGAGGCGGCGGCGGAGGCCCGCCGGGCGGCGGCGACGGGCGGGGATCCGATGACGGGGCCCGACCGGGACGACACGCCGGAGGATTCCGCCTCCGACACGCCCGACACCGGGTCGGGGGCCCGGCGGACGTCCGGGGCGGCCGTCGCCGGTTCGCGAACCCCGACCGACGGACGGGTCACCGGCCGCGGGGACCCGGAGGCAGGGGACCCGGCGGCAGGGGACACGGACGCCGGGGAGGCCGGGCCCGGGGCCGACGGGGCGAACCGCCGCCCGCCCACCGGTGGCGGGAACACGCTGCCGTTCGGGGAGCACGTCCCCCAGGAGTGCCGGGGCCTGGCCCGGGCCGCGGTACGACTGGACGCCCCCACGGTGCAGCGGCGTCTGGAGGCGGCGATCGCCGACCACGGCCTGGTCACCGCGTGGACCGAGGTGATCATGCCCGCGCTGCGCGCGGTGGGACGCAAATGGCAGACCTCGGGCGAGCGGTACGTGGAGGTCGAGCACCTGCTGTCGTGGCACGTCTCCTCGGTGCTGCGCCTCACGGTCGCCCGGGCCGACGCGCCCCGGGCGGGATCACCCGTCGTCCTGGCCTGCACCCCCAACGAACTGCACACCCTGCCGTTGGAGGCGGTGTCGGCCGGCCTGGCGGAACGAGGCGTCCCGCAGCGCATGTTCGGCGCGGCGGTGCCCGCCGAGGCGTTGTTCGACGCGGTGCGCCGGACCGGGCCGACGGCGGTCGCGCTGTGGGCCCAGTCCCGGGGTACGGCCGATCGGGCGATGGCACACCGGTTGACCGGCGTGGCGTGGGGGATAAGGGGAGCCCGCACCCGGCCGACGGTGTTGACGCTGGGACCGGGGTGGGCGGCCGGACCCACCGTCCCCGGCACCCGGCGCCCCACCACCCTGGGTTCGGCCCTGGACCTGTTGGCCGCGGCCTCGGCGGGAGCCGGCCCGAACACGGCCTGACGCCCCGCCGGACGGTCGGAGCGCCCGGGGAGGAAATCGACGCAAGGTCAGGAAAACTTCTTTTCCGCACCACTTGTCGCGTTCACCCACCCGGCCCCCCGTCATATGACGGTCATTCGAATTGCCGTCACCGACCATTCCCCCCGGGTACCGCTGGGCGGTACCGTGCCCGGGCGTCACGTCCGCATCCCGGACGCGACGTCCCGACCGCACGTCGTTGAACCGTTCCTGCCGCACCACCCGGAAGGATCCCCCACCCGTGAAACGACCGCAGCGCCACCTGCGCGGCTCCCTCGC
>NZ_VKHT01000714.1 GCF_014141535.1 Streptomyces alkaliphilus
GCCCTCAGGGGTGGGAGTCGAGCAGGAGGACCGAGGGGACCTCGGTGGGGAAGGCGAGTCGCAGCAGGCCGTAGCCGATACCGGCCAGGCCGCTGAGCAGCCCGGGGGAGGGGACGTGGTCGGGGGTGCCGCAGCGGTGGCCGTGGCGCTCGACGCGTCCGAGCAGTTCCCCGGTCCGGGCACGCAGCGCGTCCCCGGCCCTCTCGTCCCCGCGGGCGGCGAGGACCGAGAGGGCCTCCAGGACCCCCATGGCCCCGTGGCGCGGGCTCAGGTCTGCGGGGAGCGGGGAGGAGCCCAACAGCGTCGCGCACCGGTCGAGGTCACCGGCCCCGTCCTCCGGCAGCGCGTCGGCCGCGGCCATCACGGTGCCCGGGAGCCCGTCGTACCAGGTGAGGTCCCGGGGACGAACCAGGGAGCGGGCCAGGGCGGTCCGCAGGGAGGCGGCGGCGTCCTCGCGGAGGGCCGCGCCCCCGCCGCCGGGAATGCCGGCGTACCGCAGCAGCGCCCACGCGGTGCCCGCCGCGCCCCGGGCGAACCCCGAACCCCCCGAACCGGGGTCGGAGCCGGCTCCGGACGCCAGGCGGGCCGCGAGGGAGTCCGCCAGCCGGGCGGACCCCGGGAACCCGGTGGACCCCCACACCGCGAGGGTGGACGCCAGGGCTCCGGCCAGGCCGTCGGCCACATCCCCCGGACCGCCCTCACCCGCCGCGGACAGTGCGGCGATCTCCAGGGCCGCCAACGAGTCGGAAAGGCAGTCGACGGGCTCCTCGCCGAGCAGCGGCCCCAGGCGGGCGACCGTGTAGGCGATGCCGCCCAGGCCGTTCAGGGCACCGGGGCCGACCGCGTCGCTCAGCGCGGGATCGGCGACCATCGCGGACATCAGACCGGACAGCGAGTCCACCACCCGCCGCGCCGGCGAGAGGTAGCGGGGAGCGCCCGTCAGGGCGCCGATCTGGGCGAGGAACAACGCCACGCCGCAGTACCCCTGGGCCAGGCCCGCGCCCATGGGCAGCACCGCCCAGTGCTCGTCGGTGACCCGCTCCAGTCCCAACCAGTTGACCCGATCGTCACCGTGCAGGGCGCGGGCGGCGATCTCGTCCGCGATGCCGCAGGCCGCGCTCAGCAGCCGGGACGCCTCCGGCGCCACCGGGGGAGCCGGCTGGGGAACGAGAACCGAACGGCGGCGCGCTGCCCCGGCTCCGGCCGTGTTGGCCGTCGTGACGGCGAGGGTGGCCGAGATGACCCACTCCTGTTGGTGGCGGTCCACCTCCCCCATGCCGGTGACCTTCCCCCTCGCGGCATCGAGACCGGAGACCGGCAGCGCCCCCTCCAACCGGTCGCCGCGCGCGGTCCACACCGTGGTCTCCCGGGGGCGGTGGAAGAAGAGCGGGACGTCCCCCGACCACAGGTCGCGGATCTCCTCCTCGATCAGGCGTTGCCGGGTCGGGTCGTGCGCCGACTCGGTCCACAGGAGGGCGAACACGGAGTCCCGGGCGAGGGCGTCGCCGAGCACGGCCGGGTGGCCCGCCTCCTCCAGGAGCGTGACGTACAGGCGGGTCGATCGGACGATCAACCGGCCGAAGGCCCCCGCCCAACGGGCCGCGGGACCGTTCGGGCCCAGCAGTTCGGTCCGGTGCCCGTCGATCGTGTCGTAGGCACGGCGGAAACCCTCCATCAGCGCGGCGCGGTGATCGGCGTGGCCGGCCGCGCGTCCGTCCAGCAGCGGTCGATTGCGCCCCCGCTCGCAGGCCACCGGCCCCCGGACCACCCGCATCTCGTCCGTCCCGACCCCCACCCAGCGCAGGCCGTCGGCGGGAAACGCCTCGCCGGCGGGACCGCCCAGCGCCGAGATGTCCACGGCGCCGTTCTCCCCGATGAGGAGCTGGGGCAGCAGGCAGGTGCGGTGCACGGAGGAGTTCAGGGCGTCGGCCGCCGGGTCGGGGCCGGCGGTGGACGCGGGTGGCAGACCGGAGTGCAGGAGGGTCTCGGCGTCCACGAGCACCGGCTGGTCCCCGCACGCGATCACGTTCTCGTAGTGCATGTCCGCGCCCTCCAGCGCGTACAGCAGCGCCAACAGCGCGCCCTGGCGACGGTAGAAGCGGTCCACCTCCGTCACCGAGGAGCAGCCCCGGTGCTCGATGTACTCCAACCAGCCGTACCCCGGGCGGGAGAGGGACCTCGCGGTCCGCAACTCCAGGCCGTCCACCCGGCCGTTCAGCCAGTCCACGCACTCGTCCAGCAGCCGGTGCTGGTCCAACGGGCGGGGCTTGTAGACGACCCGGGCGCCCCCGGCGAACCGCAGCACGGCCACCGACCGGTTCCCCTGGTGGGAGTCCCCCCGGTCCATCTCGATGTCGGTCAGGGGGCCCGGGTCCTCACCCCCGAGGAGGGTCTCCACCAGAAGCGGCCGGTCGGCCGCGTACCGAACCAGGAATTCCCTCATGGCCTCCGTGGCGAGGACACAGGACTGCCCGAGCAGGCGGGCCAGCACCGGGTAGCGGGCGAACAGACCGGCCAGTTCCCGGCGGGTTCCGGCGGCGGCGGTGAAGGACGCGAACCGCTCCCTGGAGGTGTTTCCCTCCAGGGCTCCGGCGGCCCGGGCGGCGTGCAGCTCACCCACCAGCGTGCGACCCGCCTGACGGGTCAACCGGGCCCCCAACCGCCGCTCGAAAGCGGCCCGGGCGACGGCCGTCTCCTCCCCGGGCAGGGAGACCCTTCCCACCCCGGCCCAGGCCGCGGCGATCAGGGGACGCACCACGGGAAGGA
>NZ_VKHT01000715.1 GCF_014141535.1 Streptomyces alkaliphilus
GCTCGGCCCCGGTGATCATCCGGGTGACGGGATCGCCGTCGGGCTCCGCGACGGCGAGGACGACGGGCTCGTCGGGGAACTCCTCCGCACGACGCAGGGCGTGCCACGCGTAGTTGAGTTCGGCGCCGGGGAACCAGGTCGCCCCGGGCATGGTCCGGTCCGCCAGTACGGCCCGGGGCGGGGTGACGAAGGAGACCTCGCAGAAGTCCGCGACGGCGGACCAGAAGGCGTCCGGTTCGGTGACCGACCAGCCATGCAGGGCACGGTAGTCGGCGGCGGGGTCGCCCCCGCCGGGGGGCGGGGCCCCGTACCGCCGGGCGGCTCGGGCGTGGAACGCGGTGAGGCGCGAGTCGGCTACGGTCTCGGCGTCGGGGCTCCACAGCACGGTCGGGGTGGCGGGCTCCGGTTCCGGGCCGGTGGTCGGGGTCATGGCGGCTCCCGGGAATCGATCGGATCGGGTGTCGGCCGGCCCGTCCCTCCCGGTTCCACGGGACGGGACGTGCCGCGCGGGGCGGCGTCGCCGGGCGCCCACCGCGGTTCCGGTGGGACCCCGCGGTGGATCACCCGCAGGACGATGCCACGCTCCGGGGCGACACACCAGATCGGCACGGCGACCGGGGTGGACGGGAGTCGGTTTCCGCCGATCGGCCCGGGCCCGTCCACGGGCTGTCCCGGGCCCGCTCAGACCCGGGCGTCCCCGGCACGCGGGGCGGTGCCCAGGTGGACCCCCACACGCTTGACCAACAGGGTCATCTCGTAGGCCACCTGCCCCACGTCCGCCGAGGCGTCCGCGAGAACGGCCAGGCAGCTGCCGGAACCCGCCGCCGTCACGAAGAGAAAGCCCTCGTCCAGTTCCACCAGCGTCTGCCGCACCGAGCCGACCTCGAAGTGCCGGCCCACCCCACGGGCGAGGTTGTGGAAACCCGAGGCCACGGCCGCCAGGTGCTCCGCGTCCTCCCGGCGCAGGCCCCGGGAGGTTCCCCGGGGCAGACCGTCCCCCGAGAGCACCAGACCATGGCGGACGGCGCCGATCCGTCCCACCAGCTCGTCCAACAGCCAGTCCGGTTCGCCCCGGCCATCGGTGGTTCCCCGGTCGGCACCGGCTTCCGCTGCGGTCATCGTTCCTGCCCCTCGTGGTGTTCCGGTGGTGCGGTGCCCCCCGGTGCCGGCACTCCGGCCCCGGGCCCCCACTCGCGGCGGCCGCGTCGCCAACCGTCCTGCAGGGCGGACATGCGGACACGGGCCGCCTCGGCGTCCCGCTCGGCCGACGAATCGGCGGACGGATCCTCCCCGGCGGGGTCACCGGAGGGGACTCCGGAGTCGGAACCGTCCGTGGGTCGGGCCCGGGGCGGTTTCGTGGCGGTCGGATGGACGCGGGGCATCCGACGGGGAAGTTCCGCCACGGGCCGGGTGGCGTCCCGGGGTGTTCCCTCGGTCGGAACGGAGATCGGTGGGGGCGCCGGCACGGGGGACGCGGAAGAGGTGTGTCCCGTCCGGGGCACGGTACGGCCGGCCGCCGGTACGCCGGGGCCTCCCGGCTCCGGGAGGGGCCCGGGAGGCTCGCCGATCACCCGGCCGTTCTCCGCGACCAGCACCGGCACGCGCCGGCGCGGCGTCGAAGGGGCCTCCGTCTCCCCGGCGGACCCGGGAACGGGGCGGGCCCCGGGCCCGGTGGCCCGGCCATTCGTTTCCGAGCCGCCGGAGGGGACGCTCCGGGCGGCGCGATCGTCTTCGGTGTCGCCGCCGCGCGGACCGCGCCGGGAGTCCTCCACCGCCCGCCCCGGCCGGCGGGTGGGCAGGGGCGGACGACCGCCGACGGAGCCCTCCGCGGACCGGTCCGCGACCGGTTCCGCGAGATCCTCGGCCCCGCTCCGGGCACCGGCCCCGCGTCCCGCGAGCACCCGCTCGATCGAGGACTCCAGCTCCACCGGGCCGCCCCGCCGGGATCCCACCGCGGCGGGTGTCGACCGCCCGGTCACCGACACTCGTTCCGCGCCCGCCATCGGGGAGGCACCTCCCCACTCGTCCTCCCACTCGCCCAGGAGTTCCCCGGGAATCAGCACGACGGCGGTGGTTCCGCCGTAGGGGGACTCCCGCAGGGAGACCCGCACCCCATGACGTCGGGCCAGTCGGGCCACCACGAACAGGCCCAGGCGGTCGGTGTCGGAGAGTTCGAAATCGGAGGCGTTCGCGAGGCGGTGATTGGCCTCGGACATCGCCCGGGGGGGCATGCCCAGGCCCCGGTCGTGGATCTCGATCGAGAACCCGTGCGGCACCCTCTCGCCGTGCACCTGGACCGCGGTGTGGGGCGGGGAGTAGTTGATCGCGTTCTCCAACAGCTCCGCCACCAGGTGGACCAGGTCGGCGACGGCCGCCCCGTCGACGGCAAGGGACGGCATCCGACGCACCTCGACCCTTTCGGGGTCCTCCATCTCCCGGACCGCGCTCCGCACCACGTCCATCGGACGGGCCGGCCTGCGCCACTGCCGTGCGGGGGCCGCGCCGGAGAGGATCATCAACCCCTCGGCGTGCCGTCGCATGCGGGTGGTGAGGTGATCCAGCCGGAGCAGATCCTCCAACTCGTCCTCGTCGTCGGTCCGCCGTTGAATCGCACCGAGGATGTCGAGTTGTTTCTGCAACAGGACCTGGTTGCGACGGGCGAGATTGACGAAGACCTCCGAGACGCCGCGACGCGTCTCGGCCCCGTGCACGGCCGCCTCGATCGCCGCGCGTTGGAGGGTCTCCAGGGCCCGGCCCACCCGAC
>NZ_VKHT01000716.1 GCF_014141535.1 Streptomyces alkaliphilus
GGATCGGACGGGGACGTGGGGGACGTGAGCGGGGTGCCCATGACTGAACCTCCGGGACCTGCCGGAACCTCCGGAACCGGTCCCCCCGACCGTCACCCGCCCGGACCGCCGGCGCATCCGCAGCGCCGCGCGGTTCGTCCGTCCGGTGGGCCGGCCCGGGCCGTTGCGGTGAACCCCGGGGCGAGCGGGTCCGTCGCCCCGGCGGCACCCCGGCGGCTCAGATCCGGTCGACCAGATCCGCGATGGAGTCCGCCACCGTGGAGGGACGGAACGGGTACCGCTCCACCTCCTCGGGACCGGTCAGCCCGGTCAGCACCAGGAAGGTCTCCATGCCGGCCTCCAGGCCGGCCAGCACGTCGGTGTCCATGCGGTCGCCGATCATCGCGCTGGACTCCGAGTGCGCCCCGATGGCGTTCAGCCCCGCCCGCATCATCAGCGGGTTGGGCTTGCCGACGAAGTACGGCTCGCGCCCGGTCGCCTTGGTGATCAGGGCCGCCACCG
Organism: Streptomyces alkaliphilus; assembly: GCF_014141535.1. Taxonomy (GTDB): domain Bacteria; phylum Actinomycetota; class Actinomycetes; order Streptomycetales; family Streptomycetaceae; genus Streptomyces; species Streptomyces alkaliphilus. The sequence goes on from NZ_VKHT01000716.1 coordinate 502, forward strand.
AACCGGTCGCGGGCAGCGCCCCCTCGGCGGAGGGTCCGGTCTCGTCGGGGTTGGTGGCGATGAACCGCGCCCCCGCGTTGATCAGCCGGATCGCCTTCGTGAGCGCCTCGAAGGAGTAGGTGCGGGTCTCGCCCAGCACCACGTAGTCCGGGGCGGTGTCGGTGAGGATGTAGCCGATGTCGTGCAGGGCGGTGGTCAGCCCGGCCTCACCGATCACGTACGCGGTGCCGCCCGGCCGCTGGTCGGAGAGGAACTTCGCGGTGGCCAGCGCGGAGGTCCAGATGTTGTCCACCGGCACGTCCAGCCCCATCCGCTGGAGGCGGGCGTGCAGATCGCGCGGCGTGTAGATCGAGTTGTTGGTCAGCACCAGGAACGGTTTGCCGGACTCCCGCAACCGCTTCAGGAAACGGTCGGCACCGGGGATCGGCACCCCCTCGTGGATGAGGACGCCGTCCATGTCGGTCAGCCAGGACTCGATCGGCTTGCGCTCGGACACCGTGGGAACTCCTGCCGTGCTGGGGAAACGGACGGGCGGGGCCGGTGGGGACGGCCGACCGGTCGCGGGGACCGGTGCCGGACCCCGCCGGGGGCCGGTCGCGCCGCGTCGAACAGCCTAATAGCGGGGCCGGGAATCGCTCCCCGGCCGACCGGCCCGTGGACGGCCGGGCGGGGTGAACCGCCGGCCCCGCCGACCACTCGTTCCCCGGCTACCCGCTCCGGGGGGTCACAGACCCAGGTCGCGGATCAGCTTCGCCACGTGGCCGGTCGCCCGGACGTTGTAGAGCGCCCGCTCCACCTTCCCCTCCGCGTCCACGATCACCGTGGAGCGGATGACGCCGGTGACGGTGCGGCCGTACATGGTCTTCTCCCCGAAGGCGCCGTAGGCGGTCAGCACCTCCTTCTCCGGATCGCCGAGGAGGGTGATGCCCAGCTCCTCCTTCTCGCGGAACCGCGCCAGCTTCTCCGACTTGTCGGGGGAGATGCCCACCACGTCGTACCCGGCGTCGGCCAACAGCCGCAGGTTGTCGGTGAAGTCGCACGCCTGCTTGGTGCACCCCGGGGTCATCGCGGCCGGGTAGAAGTAGACGATCACCTTCCGCCCCGCGTGGTCCGCCAGCGAGACCGACTTCCCGTCGGCGTCGGGCAGGGTGAAGGCGGGGGCGGTGTCACCCGGCCGCAGGCGTTCGCTCATCGGTGGTTCCTCTCTCGAACGACGGTGGGGAGGGCCCCGGGACCGAGCCTACCCACCCGGGCGTGCCGGTTCCGGAGGCCCGGGCACGCTAGCGCCGGAACCCCTCGTGCCCGGCCGGCCCGCCCCGGGGCGGAATGGCGGGCGGCGGCGGGGGCAGGAAGCTGACAGACTGTGCACGACGGGCCCCGGGCCCGGACCACGATGAGAATCGACCACGGAGGCGGAGCGGTGCCCGAGTCCAGTCGTCCGGATCACCAGGACGGGAAGAGCGGCGGCAGCAGCCGGTACGAGGTGGAGAAGCCCAAGGCGAAGGAGTCGAAGGCGAAGGCGGAGGGACCGGAGGAGATCGAGGCCCGCATCCGCCACCGGCGGGCCGTGCTCGCCGACACCCTCGACGAGTTGGCGGTGCGGGTGCATCCCAAGACCATCGTGGGCGACGTCCGCACCCGTGCGCTGTCGGTGGTGGACCGTCGTGCGGGACAGGCGTACATCGCCGTCAACCGCACCGTCTCCGGAGCCCGCACCGGCCTGATGACGCGCGACGGTTCGCCGCGTCCGGAGCGGCTGATCCCCATCGCCCTGGTGGCGGTCGGGGTGGTCGGCCTGCTGGTGCTCGGAGCCCGGCGCCGCCGTCGGTGACCACCGGCGCCGTCCCCGGGGCCGTTGGGATACGGTCGTGTCGTGAGCACCCCATCTCCCGACCCGAACCACGACAAGCTTCCGATCCGGATGCTGCACGACCGCGTGCTGGTGCGCACCGACACCGGCCAGGGCGAGCGCCGCTCCAGCGGGGGCATCGTCATCCCGGCCACGGCCGCCGTCGGGCGCCGACTGGACTGGGCCGAGGTCGTCGCCGTGGGCCAGAACGTCCGCACGGTCGAGCCGGGTGACCGCGTGCTGTACGACCCGGAGGACCGGGCCGAGGTGGAGGTGCGCGGCATCGCCTACGTGCTGATGCGCGAACGCGACCTGCACGCCGTGGCGGCCGAGCGTCTGCAGGGCTCCGAGGACTCCACCGGCCTGTACCTCTGAAGGCCCCGGCCCCGGGGCGTTCGCCCCGCCCGTGACC
>NZ_VKHT01000717.1 GCF_014141535.1 Streptomyces alkaliphilus
GGCCCCGGACCCGGTGACCGCCACGTCCGCCACGCCGTCGACGACCCCGGACGAGCTGGCCGTCTGGACCGCCCGTCCGATCCGCCCGGCCGACCATCCGGCGGTGCTGGCCTTCTTCGCCGAGCCCGACTTCCACTTCCGCACCGCCTGGCCCGACACCCGTGCCGAGTGGGAGGTCCTCGATCTGCTCGGTGAGGACACCCGACTGCTCCTCGTGGACGGCGTCCCGGCCGGGCTCTTCGAGGCCGAGGATATCGCCGGGGCGCACGCCTGCCACCTCCAGCTCCATCTGCGGCTCACCGCGCACATGCCGATGAGCGCCTGGACCACGGCCTACCGCGAGGTCACCCGGGCGCTGTGCTGGCAACGCGAACTGGTCCGCCTCACCGTGATGGTCGGCTCCTGGGACACCCGTGGTCTCGCCGCCGCCCGCCTCGCCGGGCTCACCGAGGAGGGCGAACTGCCCGCCGTGGTGATGCGCGACGGAGGCCGCCACGGGACCGTCTTCTTCTCGCAGATCCGGGAGCCCCGATGACCACCGCGACCACCACCCACGCGACTCCCGCGGCCGGGGCTCCCGGCGGACCGCGATTGCGCGGCTACCGGGCCGGCGACCTGCCGCTGCTCACCGGTTCCTGGTTGCCAGGCGAACTGCTCGGTCTGCCGGTTCCCGGCCGCCCACCTCTCGCCGACCCCGCCACCGTGCCGCCGCCCGCGTCCGACCGGCCGGGTGACGAACTGTACGTGCTGCCCGGCACCGCCTTCGTCCGCTTCACCGAGGTGGACTGGATCCACCGCCGCGCCCGGCTGGAGACCGGGTTCGCCCCGGGCGCCGACGCCCACGTGCGAGCGCTGCTCGACGCGGCCCTGGGCCACGCGCGCGGCACCCTCGGCCTGCGCCGGGTGTACGGCTGGGTGACACCGGGGCGCCCCGGTGCCGAGGATGTGCTGCGAGCGGTGGGACTGGCCCGGGAGGCCCGGATCCCGCACGCCCTGTGGCTCGACGGTCGGCCGGTCGGCCGGCAGATCTGGGGAATGTGCAGTGATGACTGAGACCACCGCCGTCCCGGCGCCCCGAGCCGTTCCGGCCGACACCGGCCCGACCGATGGGGGCGGCCCGTCACCGACCCCCACCCCCGCGTTGCTCACTCCCGGGGAGGCGGCCCGGGCCCTGACCGACGCCCCCGTCCGACTCACCCGCGGCTTCCTCGGACTCGACCCGGTCACCCGGAACACCGCCCTGCTCGCCCGGCAGATCACCGATCGGGAGATCCGGGTGACGCGGTACGACCGGGCGCTGCTCGGCTATACCGTCAACCCGCTCCAGCCGCGCCAGGTCATGGTGGCCACCACCTCAACCGATCCCGCACCGCTCGAGGCGCTGCTCGATTTCCTCGCCGTCTACCAACGCGCCACCTCCTTCGTAGCCGAGGTTCCCGACGGCTCCCCGGTGCTCACCGCGCTGGAGGGCTGCGGCTTCATCCCCGGCGGCATACTGCGGGGCCACCTCTTCCACACCGGCCGGTACCGCGACGTGCTGGTCCTCCACACCGACAGGGAGGGCTGACCATGCCACTCGTCACCCTGCGTCACTTCACCGAGGAGGACATCCCGGTGCGGACCGCGCTGCTGCGCGAGACGCGGTTCCAGGCGAACCTCAACGACCTGGGAGTGGTCACCTCCGACGAGGCGCTGGCCGCCCGACAGCGGAAGAGCATCACGGAGGAGCACGACATCAAGCGGCTCTTCACCATCTGCGGACCGGGCGGGGACATCGTCGGCTTCGCCTGGATCACCTCGATTGACTGGCGCAGCCAGTGCTGTGAGCTCTCCTTCGCAGTGCTGCCCCGCTATCGGGGTGCCTTCGGTGCCGCCGCGGTTGGCGCGGCCCACGCCCACATCCGCGCTGAACTCAACATGCGGGTGGTCGTCAACCAGGTGCTCGAGCACAACACCATGCTGGTCTCGACCGAGGAACTCGCCGAACGTCGTGCGGTGCGCTGCCCCTGGGACTCCTACACCCTCGGCGAGTGGCGCACCGCCTGCTACTGGACCGACAGTGAGGAAGACGTCCGCCGCAGTCGGGAGAAGAGCGACCGAAGGCGCCGCGAGATCGCGGCCCGCATTCGTTCCGGAGGCCGGACATGAACGGCGACACCGCCAGGGGCGGGGACACCGGGGCCTATCTGCACCACCCGACCATCGCCGGCGATCTGGTGGTATTCGTCTGCGAGGATGACCTGTGGACGGTCCCCGCCGAGGGCGGCGCCGCGCGCCGCCTCACCGCCGGCACCACCCCCTGCGCCGGTCCCCGGCTCTCCCCGGACGGCCGACTGGTCGCCTTCACGGGCAAGCCCGAGGGCGTCCCGGAAATCTGTCTCTTCTCCGTCGCCGAGGGCGGACCGGTCCGACGGCTCACCGCCCGGGCCGCAGCCCGCTGCACCCCGGTGGGTTGGCACCCGGAGACCGGCGAGGTCCTCTACTCCGGCACCGCCGACCGGCCCGCCGCCTTCGGCGAACGGGTCTTCGCCGTCCACCCCGACGGCGGCCCACCGCGGCTGGTCGAGGCCGGACCGGCGGTCACCCTCTCCCACGGGCCCGAGGGCGCGGTACTCATCGGCCGCAGCCTCACCGACCCCGCCCGCCGCAAGCGGTATCGGGGCGGCGCGGCCGGCGAGCTGTGGGTGGACCCGGACGGAGGCGGCTTCCGCCGCCTCCGTCCGGACGCCGCCAACCCCGCCGACCCCTGCTGGGCGGGTG
>NZ_VKHT01000718.1 GCF_014141535.1 Streptomyces alkaliphilus
GCCCGGGTCCGTGCCCGGCTCCCCCGTCACCGTCCCGCGCGGAGAGGGCCGTGGGCCCCGAACCGGCGGACCCGGCGGCGTCCGACGGCTCCAGCGCGATCGGCGAGCCGCGCAGCGGCCCGTTGGCCGCGCGCGGCAGGGTCAGGCGGAACTGCGCCCCGCGCCCCGGCTCGCCCCACGCCTCCAGTCGACCGCCGTGCAGCCGGGTGTCCTCCAGCGCGATGGACAGTCCCAGGCCGGTGCCGCCGGTGGTCCGGGCCCGCGCCGGGTCGGCCCGCCAGAAGCGGTTGAACACCCGCTCCGCCTCGCCGGGCCCCAGCCCGATGCCGTGGTCGCGGACCGCCACCGCCACCGCCCCGTCCTCACCGGGGGCGGCGGCCAGCCGCACCACCACGTCACGCCCCTCACCGTGCTCGATGGCGTTGACCACCAAATTGCGCAGCACCCGTTCCACCCGGCGCGGGTCCACCTCGGCCACCACCGGCCGCTCGTCCCCGCGCACCACCAGCCGCGTGCCCTTGCGCTCGGCCAACGGCTCGGCCCCCTCCAGGACCCGCCGCACCGAATCCCGCAGGTCGGTCGGTTCGGCCTCGAGGGCCGCCGCGCCCGCGTCGAAGCGGCTGATCTCCAGCAACTCCGCCAGCATGGCCTCGAACCGGTCCAGCTGGTCGATGAGCAGTTCCGCCGAGCGGGCGGTCATCGGATCGAACTCGTCCTTGGACCCGTGGATGACGTCCGCCGCCATCCGCACCGTCGTCAACGGGGTCCGCAGCTCGTGCGAGACGTCCGAGACGAACCGCCGCTGCATCCGCGACAGCTCCTCCAGCTGATGGATCTTGGCCTGAAGGCTGCGGGCCATCTTGTTGAACGACTCCCCCAGCCGGGCGATGTCGTCCTCGCCGCTGACCTTCATCCGCTCCTGCAACCGGCCCGCCGCCAGCCGCTCGGCGATCCGCGCCGCCATCCGCACCGGCGTCACCGCCTGCCGCACCACCAGCCACGCGATGGCGCCCAGCAGCGCCACCAGGAACACCCCCGCGGTGGTGATGGTCCCCTTGACCAGCGCCAGCGACTTCTCCTCCTGCGTGAAGGGGAAGAGGTAGTACAGCTGGTACGGGTTGCCGTGGTTGTCGGTCAGTCGCCGGCCCACGATCAGGGCCGTCTGGGTGGACCCGTCCGGACGCACGATCGTGCCGTACCGGCGGTGGGTGCCGGCGTTGCCGTCCAGCGCCTCCCGCATGTCCTGCGGCACGCTCTCCTCGGGTCGGATGTCCGCCGAGGACCGGGGACCGCGCGGCGCGCCGCCGGCCGTCTCACCGCCGAACGGCTGTCCGGACAGCTGCGAGGGCAGCGCCACCACCGAGTACACGCCCTGCCCGCCGCTGGCCAACTGCTCGACCATGCCGGTCAGCCACACCCCCGGGTCGGTGACCCGACCCGGGGTGCCGTCACCGGCGTCCGCGCCGGTGATCGCCCGATCCGCCCGGTCCGCGGCCACCGCGAACCCACCGTCGGCCTGACTGATCGCGGTCTGCCGCTTGGCCTCCAGCAGACCGTTGCGGACCTGGCCGATGACGACCACGCCCAGCACCAGCACCACCGCCAGCGACAGCAGCAGGGTCGAGACCACCACGCGCAACTGGATGTTGCGCCGCCACAACCGGAGCACCGACAGCAACGGCCCGCGGGCCCACCGTCCGAAGATCCGGATGGCGGGCTGCGCCCTGCTGCCGGTCGCCCCCTCGGGCAACAGCATGGCCGTGCGACGGGACCACTCGGTCACCTCAGCCGGACCCGGCCTTGTAGCCGACGCCACGGACCGTCACGACGATCTCCGGGCGCTCGGGGTCCTTCTCGATCTTCGAGCGGAGCCGCTGCACGTGCACGTTGACCAGGCGGGTGTCGGCGGCGTGCCGGTACCCCCACACCTGCTCCAGCAGCACCTCGCGGGTGAACACCTGCCACGGCTTGCGGGCCAGCGCCACCAGCAGGTCGAACTCCAGCGGGGTCAGCGAGATCGCCTTGCCGTCGCGCTTGACGGAGTGCCCCGCCACGTCGATCACCAGGTCGCCGATGGCCAACTGCTCCGGCGCGGGCTCCTCCGAGCGCCGCAGCCGGGCCCGGATCCGCGCCACCAGTTCCTTGGGCTTGAACGGCTTGACGATGTAGTCATCGGCCCCGGACTCCAGGCCGACCACCACATCCACCGTGTCGCTCTTGGCCGTGAGCATCACGATCGGCACCCCGGACTCGCCGCGGATCAGCCGGCACACCTCGATACCGTCCCGGCCCGGCAGCATCAGGTCCAGCAGCACCAGATCGGGCTTGATCTCCCGAAACGCCGCCAGGGCCTTGTCTCCGTCCGCGACGAACGACGGCTCGAAGCCCTCGCCGCGCAGGACGATGCCGAGCATTTCCGCCAGAGCGGTGTCGTCATCGACGACGAGAACACGTCCCTTCATGACTTCATCATCCCATTGGCCGGATCGTGACTGTCCACGTCCCTTTTCCTCTCGACCCCCACGGGGTCATCATCACGGTTCGCACCGCTTCATCGGGTACATCCGGTTCGGTGGGTTCGGGTACCCCCGGGCAGCACCGCCGCCAACCGTTCCCGGTCCGGCGGGCACACCACCCCGTGCTCCGTCACCACCGCCGTCACCAGCTCACCGGGTGTCACGTCGAACGCCGGGTTGTACGCCCCGGCGCCCTCCGGCGCCACCCGCACCCCCGGTCGCGCCGTCGTCACC
>NZ_VKHT01000719.1 GCF_014141535.1 Streptomyces alkaliphilus
GCCCGGATTCCTCCCGCCCCGGGACCCGCAGGGGATCGGCCTCGAACCCGGAGTCCCCCATCACGAGCGGGTCGGGCACACCGACGGGTGCCCGACCGGTATCGGGTTCGCCCGGCGGATCGGCCGCCGACGGGAAACCGGGCCCGGAGTCGCTGACCTCGATATGGCAGACGTCACCGTCGATGCAGGCCGTGACCCGGAACACGTCGGAGGCGCCCTCCGCGTGCCGCACGGCGTTGGAACAGGCCTCGGTGAGCGCCAGGGAGAGATCGTGCGAAACGTCCGCGTCGACGCCGGCGGTATCCATGGCGCCGCGCAACAGACGTCTGGCCAGCGGCACGCTGGCGGCGTCCCGTCGCAGTTGGAGAGACCACCAGATGCTCATGACGCATCCCTTCCCGAGCTTCTCCGCCCGCGCAGCATTGGGGCTGCGGCTCGACATACCAGTACGTATTGCCTACCCACCCGGGACTCAAGCGCACCTTCGGGGAGACTCCGCCCGAACGGCCGATGGATTCGCCCCGAAAAGTCGACACAAAGACCCGAAAGGCCCGGGGCGGGAGGAGCCGATGAGGCGAAATGCGACGGATGGGTCCGTTCGGCCCACCCGGGAGGAGATGGCCCCGGGGCCGGTGCGATGATGGCACCGCCATGCCTGCCCTCTCCGCCGCCGCCGATCTGCGGCTCGCCCGGGCCGCGGTCCTCGCCGCGGTCTGCGTCGCGCTGGCCGCGGGCGGACACGCCCTGGCCGGCGGCGGCACCCCCGGCGTCGGCGTCGCGCTCCTCGGCTGGGCCGCGGTGCTCCTGCCGACCGCCCTCGCCGCCGGGCGCGAACGCCGCTCCCCCCTCGGGATCGTCACGCTCGTGACGGGCGCCCAGGTGGGACTGCACACGCTGTTCTCACTGTTTCCGGCCTCCCCCGGCACGGCGGGCGCCGGCCCGACCGGCGCGGACCACTCCGGCGGCGGCGCCGGGACCGCGATGGAACTCGCCGCCCGGCTGCTGTGCAACGACCACGCCGCGAACCTCACCCCCGGCACCGCCGAGGAGATCGTGCGCGCCGCCGGCCTGGACCCCGCCGGTCCGTCCGGCGGCGCCGGCCACACCGTCGGTGACCACCTCGTGGCGGGGCCCGGCGTCCCCGGATCGATCGATTTGATCGGTCCGCTCGCCGGTGGCCTGATCATGGCCCTCGCCCACCTGGTGGCCGCCGTCGCCACCGGCCTGCTGCTCTCGCGCGGCGAGGCCGCCCTCTGGCGCCTGATCCGGCTCTCCCGGGGCGCCGGTCGGGAAGGGGCGGACCGGCTCCTGCCCGTGCTCGCCGTCCTCGATCTCCTCCGCTGGGGCCGGGCGGTGGCCCGCACCCTCTCCGGGGCCGGCGCGCCCCCCGTGCCACCGGCCCGGTCCCGGACCGCGCACGGCCCGGTGGTCCCGCTCCGTGGCCCGGAGCGGGTCGGCTCGATCGGCCGCCGGGGCCCGCCCCCGGCCGGGGACGCCGGGTCACCGCCCCTCGTCCTCGCCGCCTGAGCGCACGGCGAACCCCCGCGCCCCGGGGCCCGGCCGGACGGACCGTCCGGCCGCCGGCCCCGTGCGGAAATCTCCCGGGAACCCGGAACTTTCGCCGTCGTCCCACCGACCCGTGGTGTACGCGGTGCGGTGCGACCGCTCGGCCGGCGAACGGACCGGGACGGCCCCGTCGTCCGTCGCCCCGACGGGCGGCCCGCACCCGTGTGCCGCCGAATCGACGTTCCGAGCCACCTGGAGACTCCTTCCCATGTCACCCGTGACCTCCCCGGTTTCCCGCCGCTCCGCCCGACGCCCGCTGCCCCTGCGGGGCGCGGCGGTGGGGACCCTCCTCGCCGCCGGACTGGTGCTGACCGGCGCGGGCACCGCCGTCGCCCACGTCACCGTGGACCCCTCCGAGGTCCCCGGCGGCGGGTACCGCACCGTGAACATCAAAGTCCCCAACGAGCGGGACGACGCCTCCACCGTGGAGGTCGAGCTGTACCTGGACACCGACCACCCGATCGCCTCGGTCATGCCCCAGCCGGTGCCCGGCTGGGACATCGAGATCGAGACCACGGAACTGGACGAGCCGCTGGAGATGCACGGCCGGCAGATCACCGAGGTGCCCAGCCGCATCGTGTGGTCCGGGGGTGAGATCAACCCGGGCATGTTCCAGCAGTTCCCGGTCTCCATGGGCCGGCTCCCCTCCGATGTCGACCGGCTGGTGCTCAACGCCATCCAGACCTACGACAGCGGCGAGGTCGTGCGGTGGATCGACGAGCCGACCGACGACGCCGAGCACCCGGCCGCCACCCTCACCCTGACCGCCGCGGCGGACGACCACGGCCACGGCCACGGCCACGATGACGGGACCGACGCCGACGCCGACAGCGCCGCCTCCGACGACGGGGAGGGCACCGACACCGAGCCGGCCGCCGCCGGGGACGACCACGGCGACGAGCACGCATCGGCCGCCGAGTCCGCCTCCGACACCACCGCGCGGGTCCTCGGCGTGATGGGCATCCTGGTCGGCGCCGCCGGTGTCGTCTTCGGCGTGCTCGCCGGACGCCGTCGGCCCGCCGGCTCCTGACCCACCGGCGCGCCGGCCACGCGCCGGCCGGGTACGGACACCCCTTTCCGCCGTCCCTGTCCGACCGACGCCCCGTCCGACCCGACGCCCTCCGCCCCGGCGGTCGGCGGGTGCGGGTGAACCGGATCCCGATCCGCCGGTCCGCCCGCACCC
>NZ_VKHT01000072.1 GCF_014141535.1 Streptomyces alkaliphilus
GGGGTATCAACATATCTGGCGTTGACTTTTGGCACGCTGTTGAGTTCTCAAGGAACGGACGCTTCCTTCGGAACTTCCCCCACCATTCGGCGGGTTCGTCCTCCGGGCGCTTCCCTTCGGTGTTTCCCACCTTATCAGAGCCATTTCCCTTGCCGTGACCGGCTGTTGGGGGCTCCGACTCCCGATCCACCGGACAGCGAGCTGTCCCGGCTTCCCGTTGCGGCGGTGTCGTAAACGTACTGGAGCGGGGCGCCCGGATGCAAATCCGGGGCCCCGCTCCGGGATGCCCGGTCCGGGGCGGCACCGCGCCGCCCCGGAGTGACCCGACGAGCGGTCAGACGTCGAGCACGACGGGCAGGATCATCGGGCGCCGACGGTAGGTGTCGGAGACCCACTTCCCGACGGTGCGACGGATCAACTGCTGCAGTTGGTGGGGCTCCGTGACGCCGTCGCGCGCCGATCGGGTCAGGGCCTCCTCGATCTTCGGGATGACCTTCTGGAAGTCCGCGTCGTCGATGCCGGACCCGCGGGTCTGCATCGTGGGCCCGCTGACGATCTTCCCGGAGTTGCTGTCCACGACGATGAAGATCGACACGAACCCCTCGTCCCCGAGGATGCGACGGTCCTTGAGGCTGGCCTCGGTCACGTCGCCGACCGACAGGCCGTCCACGTACACGTAGCCGGCGGGTACCTTGCCCGAGATGCGGGCCCTGCCGTCCACCAGGTCCACCGTGACGCCGTCCTCGGCGATGACGATGTGGTCCTCGGGGATGCCGGTCTGGGCGCCGAGTTCCGCGTTGGCTCGCAGGTGGCGCCACTCCCCGTGCACCGGCATGAGGTTGCGCGGTTGGCAGATGTTGTAGAAGTACAGCAGCTCGCCCGCCGAGGCGTGACCCGAGACGTGGACCTTGGCGTTCCCCTTGTGGACCACGTGGGCGCCCCATCGGGTCAGCCCGTTGATCACGCGGTACACGGCGTTCTCGTTCCCCGGGATGAGTGAGGAGGCGAGGATGACGGTGTCCCCCGGCTTGATGCGGATCTGGTGATCGCGGTTGGCCATCCGGGACAGCGCGGCCATCGGCTCCCCCTGGGAGCCGGTGCAGACCAGGACCACCTCGTGTTCGGGAAGGTCGTCCAGAGCCTTGACGTCCACCAGGAGGCCGGCGGGCACCTTCAGGTATCCCAGGTCGCGGGCGATACCCATGTTGCGGACCATGGAACGACCGACGAAGGCGATCCGGCGTCCGTGCTCGTGCGCGGCGTCCACGATCTGCTGGATGCGGTGGATGTGGCTGGCGAAGCTGGCCACGATGATGCGGTGACGGGCACCCGCGAAAACCTGTCGCAGGACGTTGGAGATGTCCCGCTCCGGGGCGACGAAGCCGGGGACCTCGGCGTTCGTCGAGTCGGACAGCAGCAGGTCGATGCCCTCCTCGCCGAGGCGGGCGAAGGCCCGCAGGTCGGTGAGGCGGCCGTCGAGCGGCAGCTGGTCCATCTTGAAGTCGCCGGTGTGCACGATCATCCCGGCGTCGGTGCGGATGGCGACCGCGAGCGCGTCGGGGATGGAGTGGTTGACGGCGACGAACTCGCAGTCGAAGGGTCCCAGGCGTTCGCGACCCCCCTCCTTCACCTCGAGGGTGTAGGGGCGGATCCGGTGTTCCTGGAGCTTGGCCTCGATGAGCGCGAGGGTCAGCTTGGAGCCGACCAGCGGGATGTCCGGCTTCTCCCGCAGGAGGTAGGGGACGCCGCCGATGTGGTCCTCGTGGCCGTGGGTCAGGACGATGGCGTCGATGTCGTCGAGCCGGTCCCGGATGGCGGTGAAGTCGGGCAGGATCAGGTCGATACCGGGCTGTTCGTCCTCGGGGAAGAGGACGCCGCAGTCGACCACGAGCAGGCGTCCGCCGTACTCGATGACGGTCATGTTGCGGCCGATCTCGCCGAGGCCGCCCAGCGGTGTGACGCGCAGACCGCCCTCGGGGACCGCGGGCGGGGTGCCCAGTTCGGGATGCGGGTGACTCAAAAGTTTCTCCTCACCACACGCGCCGGGTGCCCCGGAGGACACATGGCGCGCATGACTGTGTACACGTGCGGTGATGTGCGCGACGGCGCGCCGGCCCCGGTCCCCTCCGGAGCGGTGTCCGGGTGGGCGGGTGACCGACGCCTCGGTCGCTGTTCGGTCGTGATCCCCGGTCGGGGATCACCGGTTGCGGTGTTCAGTTGTGAAGTTCGTGGTGCGGCCCGTGGCACGGGCCGCCGTTCAGAGCTGTACCCCGCCGGCGGTGAGATCCCGCTTGAGCTGCTCCGTCTCCTCCTCGGTGATGCCCACCAGGGGCAGGCGCAGGGGGCCGCCGGGCAGGCCGAGGAGGCCGAGGGCCGCCTTGCTGGTGATCACGCCCTGGGTGCGGAACATACCGGTGAAGACCGGCAGCAGCTTCTGGTGGATCTCGGTGGCCTTGGCGACGTCGCCGCCGATGTGGGCGTCGACGAGCGCCCGCAGTTCGGGGGTGACGACGTGGCCGACGACCGAGACGAAGCCGACGCCGCCGACGGCGAGCAGCGGCAGGTTGAGCATGTCGTCGCCGGAGTACCAGGCCAGGCCGGTGGCGGCGATCGCCCAGCTGGCGCGACCCAGGTCGCCCTTGGCGTCCTTGTTGGCCACGATGCGCGGGTGCTCGGCCAGCCGGATCATGGTGTCCGTGTGGATCGGCACGCCGCTGCGGCCGGGGATGTCGTACAGCATGACCGGCAGGTCCGTGGCGTCGGCGACGGCGGTGAAGTGCTGGTACAGCCCTTCCTGCGGCGGCTTGCTGTAGTAGGGGGTGACGACCAGCAGACCGGTGGCCCCGGCCTCCCGGGCGGCCCGGGCGAGGTGGATGCTGTGGCGGGTGTCGTTGGTGCCGGCTCCGGCGACCACGTGGGCACGGTCCCCGACGGCCTCCACGACCGCGCGGACCAGATCTGCTTTCTCCCGATCGGTGGTGGTGGGTGACTCACCCGTGGTGCCGTTGACGATGAGACCGTCGTTGCCGGCGTTGACGAGGTGGTCGGCGAGGCGCTGGGCGCCGTCGAGGTCGAGTTCACCCTCCGGGGTGAACGGGGTGACCATGGCGGTCAGCACCCGCCCGAACGGGGTCTGCGGTGTGGAGGTCGGAGCCATGGTTCCCACGCTACTCGCAGATTCGTCCCTCGGGGCGCATCGGGTGCCGAAGCCACGGAGCCCGGCACTGTCTGCTCGGGGGTTCATCCAGTGCCGGGTCCGTTTGTTCAGAGTAGACGAACTTCGCAAATAGTGGCAATACGGACACCTGATCATCGATGTGCACCCCGCGGGGACGGTCCGCCGACCCGGACGGTCACCGCGACCACGGGGCCCCGTCCGCCGGCGCGCCTCCCCGGCCCCGGGCGAGCGAACCCCCGGTTCCCGGGAACGGCTCAGGGCGCCACTCGACCGTTGGTGTTGAAGGCGGCGTGGGTGAGCGGCATCAGCCGTGCCCACTCCGCCTCCATCAGCTCCGCCACCATCTCGATCTCCCGCTGGGGGAAGGAGGGGACCCGGGCCAGTTCGTGGCGGGTGCGCAACCCCAGGAAGTGCATCAGCGAGCGGGCGTTGCAGGTGGCGTACATGGAGGAGAAGAGACCCACCGGCAGGGTGGCACGGGCGACCTCACGGGCGACGCCGGCCTCCAGCATCTCCAGGTAGGCCGCGTAGGACCGACGGTAGGAGTCCTCCATCGACTCGCGGACCATCTTGTGCTGCTCGGGCGTCCCGGGGACGAACTCGTACTGGCCCGGACGGCCCCGCTGCACCAGGTTCCGACTCTCGTCGGGGATGTAGAAGACGGGCTCCAGACGACGGTAGCGCCCGCTCTCCTCGTTGTAGGACCAGCCGACCCGGTGGCGGTGGAACTCACGGAAGACGAAGATGGGCGCGGTCACCAGGAAGGTCATCGAGTTGTGCTCGAAGGGGCTGCCGTGACGGTCCCGCATGAGGAAGTTGATCAGCCCCTTGGAACGCTCCGGCTCCCGCTCCAACTCCGCCAGCGAGTCCTCCCCGGCGGTGGAGACCCGGGCCGCCCACAGCACGTCCCGGTCCGAGGCACTGTGACGGACCACCCGCACGGTGACATCGCTCCGGAAGCGGGGCTCGACCGGGGGCGGTCCGTCTTCCCCGGCCGCGGATCCTGGGGCCGGACTTCCCTCCGGGAGAGCTGCGTCGGTCACCGATGGATTCCTTCCGGCAGGTCGCCGGGATGGTGGCCCCGGCGGCGGTCGATCGTACGAACAGGGCCCCAGCCTAGGCCCCGGAGGATGTTCCGGAAGGCGCGGGGGCGACAGCCGCCACTCGCCGCACAACCGTCCGATCGGCACCGCTCCCGATCGCCCGATCCGGACCGAACACACGGTAATCTCACCGGGCAGCAACCGTGTCAACCGCACCACGAGCGAGGACGAGCCGTGCCCCTGACCATCATGTCGGCCGATCGCGGCACCGCGGAGTCCACCCGCGACATGCCCCTTCCCCACGCCACATCCGGTTCCTGGCGACGCCCCTACCGTCCCGGTCCCTGGCGGGTGGGGATCGCCGCGGTCATCCTGCTGCTCTCCGGTTACGTGCTGCTCTCCGCCATGATCATCGGCCTCGCCGGCGCCCCGTCGGGCGCGACCGTGACGCTCTGCGTCGGTTTGGCGGGAGTGGCGTTCGCGTTGCGGATACTGCGCATCGGCATCTGGGTGAGCCCCCGGGGACTGCGTCAGGTGAACCTGCTGATGACCACCACCCTGCGGTGGCGGGACGTGGGGCGCGTGCGAACCGCCCAGCAGCCGGTGAAGTGGCTGGGCCTGCCCCGCACCGTGCAGGGTCAGGCGTTGGTGATCGAGCGACGGCGCGGCGGGGCGCTGCGCCTCCTGCTGACCGACCACAACTCGGACTTCCTCACCCGACGGGACGCGTTCGACCGCGCCGCCGACGTCATCGAGGCGTGGGCGGCCGAGCACCGCTGAACGGACCGCGCCGGAGGAGCCGGCGGCGGACGGAGGGCTTGGGGCGGGGCCGGGACGAGCATGTCGTCCCGGCCCCGCCCCGGCGTATCGGTGGTCGGACCCCGGGGGTGGTGTCACCCCTCGGTCGACGCCGTTCCGCCGCCCGTGGAAGCCGCCCCGGAGCCCTCCCCGGCATGCAGGGCGATCGCGTGCTGCATCGCCCGCCGGGCCCTGGGCGTGTCCCGCGCGTCGTGGTAGGCCACCGCCAGCCGGAACCAGGCCCGCCACTCCCCCGGGTTCGCCTCCGCCTCCGCCCGGTAGCGCTCGAAGGCCGCGTCGGCGGCCGCCTTCTCGATCCGTCCGGACGGGGTGCGCGGCAGGTCGTCCACCGGCAGACCGCCCTCCGCCTCCAGCTGCCGGGCCAGCCGCCCGGCCCGCCGGGCGAAGCGGGTGCTGTGCCACAGGAACCACAGTGCGAGACCGGGCAGGACGAGCACCGCCGCTCCCAGGCCGATGGTGACCGGGGTGCCCTGTTGAAGGAGGAAGACTCCGCGGTGTCCGATGAAGACGGTGTAGACGACCAGCAGGATCGCCATCACCGCGTAGCCCAGGCGCGCGCCCATGTCGCTCAGCCGTCCAGGTCCATGAAGTGTTCCAGTCCCCTGGTCAGGCCCGGCCGCTCCACGATCCGCCGGATGCCGAGCAGCACGCCGGGCATGAAGGAGGTCCGGTTCATCGCGTCGTGCCGAATGGTGAGGATCTCCCCCTCCTCACCGAAGAGGATCTCCTGGTGGGCGACCAGGCCGCGCAGCCGCACGGCGTGCACCGGGACGCCGTCCACCGTGGCGCCGCGGGCTCCCTCCAGCGCGGTGGTGGTGGCGTCGGGCTGGGGCGGGCAGCCGGCGGCCCGACGGGCCTCGGCGATCACCTCCGCGGTGCGCACGGCGGTGCCGCTGGGGGCGTCGGCCTTGTTCGGGTGGTGCAGCTCGACGATCTCCACGGATTCGAAGAACCGGGCCGCCTGTCGGGCGAAGTGCATGGACAGGATGGCGCCGATGCCGAAGTTCGGCGCGATGAGCACACCGGTGTCGGGCGAATCGACCAGTCGGGCACGGAGCTCCGCCAGTCGCTCCTCGGTCCATCCGGTGGTGCCGACCACCGCGTGGATGCCCCGCTCGACGCAGAACGCCAGGTTTCCCATCACGACATCGGGGTGGGTCAGCTCCACCGCCACCTGCGTCCCCGCGTCCGCCAGGGCGTCCAGGGAGTCGCCGCGTCCCACCGCGGCGACCAGTTCCATGTCGTCGGCGGCCTCCACGGCCCGGACCGCCTCCGAGCCCATCCGGCCCCGGGCTCCGATGACGGCCACACGCAGCTTGCTCATGCCCACTCTCGTTCCGTTCTCCGCGGCGTCGCCGCACCCCGCTCGCGCGGGTCCTGTCGGGGATGGTCTCACGCCGGTGTCCCCCGGCCGTGCCCCGGTACGACCCGGGGACACGGCCGGGGGACACCGGCGGTTCAGCAGACGGCCTCGTCCAACCCGGCGGCCCAACGGTCCCCCAGCGGACCGATGACCGCCAACGAGGGCCGTTGGTCGAGCACCTCGGCCGCCACCCGGGCGACCTCGTCACGGTCGACCGCCGCGAAGCGCGCCAACATGTCGTCCACCGACAGTTGCGCGCCCCAGCAGATCTCGCTCTTGCCCAGTCGGTGCATGAGCGCCCCGGTGTCCTCCAGACCCAACACCGTGGCACCGGACAACTGTCCGATGGCCCGCCGCAGTTCCTCCTCCGACAGCCCGTTCCCGGCGATGTCGGCGAGTTGGGCGCGGCAGATCTTCAGCACCTCCGGCAACCGGTCCGGACGACACCCCGCGTAGACGCCGAACAGTCCGCAGTCGGCATAACCCGAGGTGTACGAGTACACCGAATAGGCCAGGCCGCGCTTCTCGCGGACCTCCTGGAAGAGCCGGGAGCTCATGCCCCCGCCCAGCGCGGCGTTGAGCACGCCCAGCGCCCAGCGCCGCTCGTCGGTACGGGAGACCCCGGGGAGCCCGAGCACGGCGTGCGCCTGTTCGGTGGGTCGGTCCAGCACCTCCACCCGGCCGCCGCCGCGCAGCGTTCGCCGTCCGCTCCGCGGGCCCATCGGCACCGCGTCCTCCCGACCGAGCGCGCCGGCCCGCTCGAAGGCGTCACGGACGCGGCGGACCACCGAGGCGTGATCGAGGCTGCCGGCCGCGGTGACCACGAGACGGTCCGGGGTGTAGTGGCGACGGTAGAAGCGCGCCACCCGGTCCCGGTCCAACGCGGTGACGGTCTCCGCGGTGCCCAGCACCGGACGACCCAGCGGGGTGTCACCCAACCGGGTGTGCGCGAACAGGTCGTGCACGCAGTCGTCCGGATCGTCCTCGGTCATCGCGATCTCCTCGAGGATGACGCCGCGCTCGGCGTCCACCTCCTCGGGAGCGATGACGGAGTCGGTGAGCATGTCGCACAGCACGTCGACGGCGAGCGGCAGGTCGCGGTCGAGCACCCGTGCGTAGTAGCAGGTGTACTCCTTGGCTGTGAAGGCGTTCATCTCCCCGCCCACCGCGTCCAGTGCGGCGGAGATGTCCAGCGCCGTACGGGTACGGGTGCCCTTGAAGAGCAGGTGCTCCAGGTAGTGGGTGGCACCGTTCAACGAGGGGGTCTCGTCCCGCGAGCCCACCCGGGCCCAGATGCCGAAGGAGACCGACCGAACCCCCGGCACGGTCTCGGTGATCACCCGCAGCCCACCGGGCAGGACGGTGCGGCGGACGGTACCCGCGCCGTTGGTGCCGGGTACCTCGACGGTGGTCACCGCCCGGCGGCGACCGGAACGGCCGGTGGGGCCGGTGGGGCCCGTGGAAGGGGATACGGGCCGTCCGCCGTGCGGCGGACGGGGGACGGCCCGCCCCGCCGGGGAGGCGGAGCGGGCCGTCGCGGGAAGCCGTCGGGTCACCGGTCGCCGGCGTCCTTCCGCTCGGCGTCGCCCTTGTCGGCGGCCTCGCCGTCTCCCTCGTCCTCCAGGACGGGGATCAGCGAGAGCTTGCCGCGCTGGTCGATCTCGGCGATCTCCACCTGGACCTTCTGGCCGATGCCGAGGACGTCCTCGACGTTCTCCACACGCTTGCCACCGGCGAGCTTGCGGATCTGGGAGATGTGCAGCAGACCGTCCTTGCCCGGCAGCAGGGAGACGAAGGCACCGAAGGTGGTCGTCTTGACGACCGTGCCCAGGTAGCGCTCGCCGACCTCCGGCATCGTCGGGTTGGCGATGCCGTTGATCGTGGTGCGCGCGGCCTCGGCCGAGACACCGTCGGCGGCACCGATGTAGATGGTGCCGTCGTCCTCGATCGTGATGTCGGCGCCGGTGTCCTCCTGGATCTGGTTGATCATCTTGCCCTTCGGGCCGATAACCTCACCGATCTTGTCCACCGGGATCTTGACGGTGATGATCCGCGGGGCGTGCGGGGACATCTCGTCGGGCTGGTCGATGGCCTCCATCATCACGTCGAGGATGTGCAGGCGGGCGTCGCGGGCCTGCTTGAGGGCCGCGACCAGCACGGAGGCGGGAATGCCGTCCAGCTTGGTGTCCAACTGCAGGGCGGTGACGAACTCCCGGGTCCCGGCGACCTTGAAGTCCATGTCACCGAACGCGTCCTCGGCGCCCAGGATGTCGGTCAGCGTGACGTAGTGGGTCTTCCCCTCGATCTCCTGGGAGATCAGCCCCATCGCGATGCCGGCGACCGGGGCCTTGAGCGGCACACCGGCGTTGAGCAGCGACATGGTGGAGGCGCAGACCGACCCCATGGAGGTGGAACCGTTGGAGCCCAGCGCCTCGGAGACCTGCCGGATGGCGTAGGGGAACTCCTCGCGGGAGGGCAGCACCGGCACGATGGCGCGCTCGGCGAGGGCGCCGTGGCCGATCTCGCGACGCTTGGGGGAGCCCACCCGACCGGTCTCACCGGTGGAGAACGGCGGGAAGATGTAGTTGTGCATGTAGCGCTTGCGCGACACCGGGGAGAGGGTGTCCAGCATCTGCTCCATGCGCAGCATGTTCAGCGTGGTGACGCCCAGGATCTGGGTCTCGCCGCGCTCGAACAGCGCCGAACCGTGGACCCGCGGGATGGCCTCGACCTCGGCGGCCAGGGTGCGGATGTCGGTGACGCCGCGGCCGTCGATGCGGACCTTCTCGGTGATGACCCGCTCGCGGATGAGCTGCTTGGTGAGGGTGCGGTAGGCGGCGGAGACCTCCTTCTCACGCCCCTCGAACTGCGGCAGCAGCTTCTCGGCGGCGATCGCCTTGATGCGGTCGAGCTCGGCCTCGCGCTCCTGCTTGCCGGCGATGGTCAGGGCACGGGCCAGCTCGTCGCGGACCGCGGTCTCCAGCGCCTCCAGGACATCGTCCTGGTGGTCGAGGAAGATCGGGAACTCGGCGATCGGCTTGGCGGCCTTGGCCGCGAGATCCGACTGGGCCCGGCACAGCACCTTGATGAAGGGCTTGGCCGCCTCCAGACCGGCCGCGACGACCTCCTCGGTGGGCGCCTGGGCGCCACCCGCGACCAGTTCGATGGTCCTGTCGGTGGCCTCGGCCTCGACCATCATGATCGCGACGTCACCGTCGGGCAGGACCCGACCGGCCACCACCATGTCGAAGACGGCCCGCTCCAGCTCGCTGTGGGTCGGGAAGGCGACCCAGGTGCCCTCGATCAGGGCGACCCGGGTGCCGCCGATCGGCCCGGAGAAGGGCAGCCCGGAGAGCTGGGTGGAGCAGGAGGCGGCGTTGATGGCGACCACGTCGTACAGATGGTCGGGGTTGAGCGCCATGACCGTCTCGACGATCTGGATCTCGTTGCGCAGGCCCTTCTTGAAGGAGGGGCGCAGCGGGCGGTCGATCAGACGGCAGGTGAGGATGGCGTCCTCGGAGGGACGGCCCTCACGGCGGAAGAAGGAGCCGGGGATCTTGCCCGCGGCGTACATCCGCTCCTCGACGTCCACGGTCAGCGGGAAGAAGTCCAGCTGGTCCTTGGGGTGCTTCGAGGCCGTCGTGGCGGACAGCACCATCGTGTCGTCGTCCAGGTAGGCGACGGCGGAGCCGGCGGCCTGCCGGGCGAGCCGGCCGGTCTCGAAGCGGATGGTGCGGGTGCCGAAGGAACCGTTGTCGATGACGGCCTCGGCGTAGTGGGTTTCGTTCTCCACCTTCGGTGTTCTCCTTGTCCGCGCCCGTCCCGGGGGACGGGCGACGTGTGCGGCGGTGGAGCGTCCCGCTGCGGGCCGGCCATCGATCGAAGCACCCGGGGTGAGCCCCGGGGGCCACTACCGAGGACCGGCGGCGGTGGAGACGCCCCGCCTCGTTTCGGTTGTCGCCATGCGATGGGATCACACGGCGGCGTGCGCTGTCACGTGATGCCCGCGCGGCGCCGGGGGTTCCCCGGCGCGGCAACGACACCAGCGTACAAAGGCATCGACGCTTCGGCTCGTCTTACGGGGACACGCCGGGGCGTCGGGGCGGTTCGTTCCCCTCCGGGCGACGGCTCGTGCGCCCCGGAGGGAAAGCGGGATGCGGCGAGGGGAGCGACCGGGCACGGG
>NZ_VKHT01000720.1 GCF_014141535.1 Streptomyces alkaliphilus
GGGCGGTGCGGTGTCGCGGGGCGGGAACAACGCTGTGGCCGGGGCCCGGGCATATCTGTGCCGGCGAAGTGAGAAATGGGTTCGGCGTGCGGTGAATATTCCCCGGTCGCGGGAGTGCCGGCGAATATTTCGTCGCGGGCGGCGGGGTGCGTCGTGCTAGTGTCGTTCCCAGTTGCAGTAGTGGTTGCCTGAAGGTTTTTCCGACGGGGTGATCATCACGGCGACCGGAGTTCACGAGGTGTGGACTCCGAGCACCGTCCTGAAGGAGATTCATTATGGCTTCCGGTACCGTGAAGTGGTTCAACTCGGAAAAGGGCTTCGGCTTCATCGAGCAGGACGGCGGCGGCCCCGACGTCTTCGCCCACTACTCGAACATTTCGGCCCAGGGCTTCCGTGAGCTGCTCGAGGGCCAGAAGGTGACCTTCGAGATCGCGCAGGGCCAGAAGGGCCCGACCGCCGAGAACATCGTTCCGGCCTGACGCGTTCGACGCTCACGCATACATCGCGGCCGGGGCCCGCACCTTGGGGTGCGGGCCCCGGCTCGCTGTTTTCCGGATGTCGGAGATGCGACGGGGAATTCCGTCTCTCATTCGATGCCCGCGATTCCCGTGAAGTTCATGCGAACGCATCGACCTCACGCGACGTCGGGGCCCGCTCCGGCTCCATCATCCCGGCTCGTTCCTGCGATTCTCTGCGCCACTCGTGTGCTGCGGGAATTCCTTGGTACGCGCCGCATCAAGGAAGGTTCCGCATGAACCGCACACGTACGTACGACCGTTCCGGCCGTGGCTTCGCCGGGGGATCGGCGTCGGGGGGCTCCGGCGCGGGCCGGGGCGCCGCCCGTTTCGGGGGCGACGCCTCCCGCCGCTCCAGCCCCGCGCGTCGCTCCCGGGGTTCCGCCCCCCGGCAGGCGCCCCGGGGCGAGTTCGCCCTTCCGAAGACCATCACCCCGGCTCTGCCGCCGGTGGAGGCCTTCGCCGATCTCGACATGCCGGCCTCCCTGGTGGCGGCCCTCGCCCGGGAGGGCGTGACCGTGCCGTTCCCCATCCAGGCGGCGACACTCCCGAACTCCCTCGCGGGTCGGGACGTGTTGGGCCGGGGCCGCACGGGTTCGGGCAAGACCCTCGCGTTCGGCCTGGCGCTGCTGACCCGCACGGCCGGCCGGCGCGCCGAGCCCCGTCGTCCGCTGAGCCTGGTCCTGGTGCCCACGCGTGAGTTGGCCCAGCAGGTCACCGACGCGCTCTCTCCCTACGCCCGTGCCCTGCACCTGCGGTCGGCGACCGTTGTCGGTGGGATGTCGATCGGCCGGCAGGCGAACGCGCTGCGCTCGGGCGCCGAGGTGGTCGTCGCCACGCCGGGTCGGCTGAAGGACCTCATCGACCGGGGCGACTGCCGGTTGGACGATGTCGCCATCACCGTCCTGGACGAGGCCGACCAGATGACGGACATGGGCTTCATGCCGCAGGTCACCGCGCTGCTGGACCAGGTGCGTCCGGACGGGCAGCGGATGCTCTTCTCGGCGACGCTCGACCGCAACGTCGACCTGCTGGTGCGTCGCTACCTGTCCGACCCGGTGGTGCACTCCGTCGATCCCTCGGCGGGCGCGGTCACCACGATGGAGCACCACCTGCTCCACGTCGAGGAGGACGACAAGCGTCAAACCACCACCGAGATCGCGGCGCGGGACGGCCGGGTGATCATGTTCCTGGACACCAAGCGCGCGGTGGACCGGTTGACCAAGCACCTGCTGAGCAACGGCGTCCGGGCCGCCGCCCTGCACGGCGGCAGGACCCAGCCGCAGCGCACCCGGACCCTCGACGGGTTCAAGAACGGGCACGTGACGGTGCTGGTGGCGACGAACGTCGCGGCGCGCGGCATCCACGTGGATGACCTCGACCTGGTCGTGAACGTCGACCCGCCGGGGGACCACAAGGACTACCTGCACCGGGGCGGTCGCACCGCCCGGGCCGGTGAGTCCGGGAGCGTCGTCACCCTGGTGACGCCGCCCCAGCGTCGGGAGATGACCCGCCTGATGGTGACGGCGGGCATCACGCCGCAGGTCACCCGGGTGCGTTCGGGCGAGGCGGAGCTGAGCCGGATCACGGGGGCCCGGGAGCCCTCCGGGACGCCGGTCGTCATCGCCGCCCCGGCGGCGGAGCGTCCCCGGGGGGCCGGGGCCGGGAACTCCTCGTCCCGTGGCCGTCGGGGCCGTTCCGGCACGGGCCGTTCCGGCGCCGGTCGTTCCGGTGGAGCGGCGGGTCACGGTGCGGCCGGGCGCGGTGGGGCGGGGCGTCGTTCCGCCGCCGGCCGGGCGGGTTGAGAGCCGTCGCGGCCGTGGCCGGGGCCGTCGCCCCTCCGCGAAGCCATCACGTTCCGATCGTCGTCCCCTCCCACCCCTGTGAGGCATCATGCGTTGTGTCATCGCCCGGTACCCGTTCGACCTGAGCCGCAACGGCGTGCTGGCCTCCATGAAGGGCATCACGCCCGAGCCGGTCACCGGCTCGTCCGTGACCATCGGCCGTCACCGCTATCCCGCCAAGCAGGTGGGGCGGGTTCTCACGGGGCAGGACCCCCGTGACTTCTCGGCCGGTGAGGTCACCCGGGCCATGGCCCGGCTGGGCTTCACCTGCCACGAGGACCCGGCCGCCGTGGCCGCGGCCACTCCCGCCCCCACCCCGCTCCAGGCCGCGTCGCAGTTGTTCGGCACCGCGGCCATCCGGGAAGACGGGTAGCGGAC
>NZ_VKHT01000721.1 GCF_014141535.1 Streptomyces alkaliphilus
CCCCGCTGCCGGTGGCTCCGCCACCGTCCGGGGGCGAGGGCGCCCCCGCCGACGGAGCCGCCGACGGGGGAGGACGCCGCCGGGCCCTGTCCGCCGCCGCCCTCAACCTCTCCGGCCTCGCCGTCGGTTACCTGTACCTGCGCCGGTGGCGCCGCTTCGCCGTCGGTTTGGGCGGCATCCTGGTGCTGGTCGCCTTCGCCGTCGGCACCGAGGCGCCGGGCGGGGCGGCCTTCTGGGGGCCGTTGTTCCTGCTGGGCGTCGCGGTCATGGTGGCCGACGCGTGGCGGTTGGGCCGCACCGGTCCCGACCCGCGCCCCGCCTGGGCGCCCCCGGCGGTCGCCGCCGTGCTCCTGGTCCTCGTCGCCCTCGGTTACCTCTGGTACTCCGGGCTTCCCGAGCGGGAGATGGGGCGCGCCGACCGGGCCCACGCGGCGGGGGACTGCGAAACCGCCGTCGGGCACTACAAGGACGCCGTGTCCCCGCGCCACGCCCTGACCTTCCACTCCCTGCGCGAGGTCTCCGCGCTGGGAGTGGACTCCTGTGAGGTGATGATCCGGGCGGAGGCGTCGGCGGCGCGCGGTGCGCACGGCGAGGCCGCCGACGGTTACCACGAGTACCTCGAACTGCACGCCGGTCGCCCACCGTGGACGGGTGCCGGCGACCGGCTGGTGGAACTGCGGGCCGCGCACGCCGACGACCTGACCGAGAAGGTGCGCGAGACGGCGGCGGTGATGAAGGGGACGGACAACCTCGACGCGGGAATGGTGACCGAGGCGTTCGACGCCCGGGTCTCCCTGCGCGGCGAGCACCCGGACACCGACGCCGCGGCGGCCGTGCCCGCCGAGCTGGACGACCTCTACGCCGCGGCCACCCCCGCGGTGGGCTCGGGCGAACACTGCGCGGCGGTCGGCCAACTGTGGGCGGTCACCGTTCTGCCCGGCAACACCGAACTGCCCGACGAGTGGGTGGAGGGGGACGCCGAGCGGCTGGCCGACCGGGCCCGGGGCCCGCTCCCCGCCGAACTGCGGGACTGCGCGATCGACCGGTACGGCGCGGGCGACATCCGGGGCGCGTTGAACCGTCTCGCCGAACTGGTCTCCGATTTCCCCGACTCGGACCCCGCCGACGAAGCCCCCGACACTCTGGAGGGCTTCCGCGCCGACCTGCACGACTCGCTCGACGGGGAGGCGGCGTGCGAGGTGTTCGAGGACCTGGAGGCGCTCATCGACCTCCCCTCCGCCCTGGAGGGCGGTGCCTTCGCCCGGGTCCCGGACCGGGCGAACGCCTCCCTGGGCGAGGCATGGTTCCAGTGCGGCCTGGGCGCGTACGAGGCGGGCGACCACTCCCGCGCCGGCGAGCACCTGGAGCGACTGCTGGAGGAGCAGCCCGACCACCGCCGGGCGGATCGCGCCGAGGAGATCCTCATCGCCATCGAGATCGAGCGGATCACCGAGAGCGGCACCAACGAACTGCCCCCGCCCTCGGTGTCCGGGAGCGGTCCGGCCGGGACGACGAGCGTGACCATCATCAACGACTCCGACCAGCCGCTGGAGATCCTCTACACCGGCCCGCGGACCGGCAAGGCCTCCCTGGCCGCCTCCGGTTCCTCCGGCGGCAGGTGCCTGTCGCAGCAGGGGAAGCCCACGGTGACGCTCAGCCTCCCGCCGGGCAGCTACCAGGTGGTGGCCCGGGCCTCGGGCGGTGGCTTCGTGACTCCCTACCACGGCACCTGGGACCTGCGGGGCGGCACCTCCTACGGTGACTGCTACTACATCACCGACGCCTTCTCCGACCTGCTCGAGCCCTGACGGCCGGTCCGGGCCGGGCCCGCCGTGCCCCTCCCGTGCCACTTCCCCCGCACCCGGGCGGGGGAGTGGCACGGGAGGGGCACGGCGTCAGGCGTCCGCCCCCAGGCGTGCCCGCGCGTCGTCGAGGTCGAAGTCGGCCTCCGGGTAACGGGGGTCCATCTCCCGCAGGTGCTCCAGCAGCAGCCGCCCCACGGCCCAGTTCCGGTACCACTTGCGGTCCGCGGGCACCAGGTACCAGGGGGCGGCCACCGATGAGCAGCGTTCCAGGGCCACCTCGTACGCCCGTTGGTAATCCGGCCACAGGGCGCGGTCGGTGATGTCGTCGGGCGTGAACTTCCAGTGCTTGTCGGGGCGGTCCAGCCGCTTGAGGAGCCGCTCGCGTTGCTTCTCGGGGCTGATGTGGAGGAATACCTTGACGAGGGTCAGTCCGTCGGCGACCAGGGACTCCTCCCACCAGCGGATCTCGGTGTACCGGCGCTCCACCACCTCGGCCGGCACCAGGTTCCGCACCCGGGGCACCAGCACGTCCTCGTAGTGCGAGCGGTCGAAGACGCCGATCTCGCCGGCCATCGGCAGGGCCTGGCCGATCCGCCACAGGTAGTGCCGGCTGCGCTCCTCCTCGGTGGGGGCCTTGAAGCCCCGGATGCGGCACCCGGCGGGGTTGAGGTGGCTGATGACGTGCTTGACGGTGCCGCCCTTGCCGGAGGTGTCCATGCCCTGGAGCACCAGCAGCAGGCGGCTCCGATCGCCGCCGGTGCGCGCGGCGTGCAGCCGTTCCTGGAGTTCGGCGGCCTCCTCGCCCATCTCCTCCGCCTCGGTGGCGGCCCGTCCCTTGTCCCCGATGAAACCCGGGGTGGCGGAGGGGTCGTGCGCGGCGAGGTCCACCGGCTCGCCGGGGGGCAGGCGCAGCAGGTCGCGCAGGGTGGGGC
>NZ_VKHT01000722.1 GCF_014141535.1 Streptomyces alkaliphilus
GGGCGGTGGCGGGCGCGGCCTCCCCGCACAGGACCTCCAGTCCGGCGTCCACGCCGGCGGCCGAGCCCGCGGTGAGCAGGGTGTCCAGCCCGGGCAGGCCGTGCAGGGCCCGTCGGACGGCGTCCCGGTCGGGGGCGTGGTCCAGGGCCCGGTGGAAGGTCCAGCGGACGTCGCCGAGCACGGTGAGGAGGGCGCCGAGGGCGGGGAGGTCCGCGTCGCCGTCGGCGTCGAGGAAACCGATGACGAATTCGTCGGCGCCGGCCTCCAGCAGTTCGGCCGCGGTGTCGCACAGACGTTCCAGATCGGCGGTGTCGCCGATGGCGAAACCGTCACGGGGGCGCAGCATGACCCGGATCGGCAGATCGACGGCGGCGCGCACGGCGGAGAAGATGGAGGGGGAGGGGGTCAGCCCGTCGGCGGCCATGTCGGTCACCAGTTCGAGGCGATCCGCCCCACCGGTCCGGGCCGCCACGGCGTCCTCGACATCGAGGGCGATCACCTCGAGAAGTGGTCTAGACATATCGCAAAGAATCTCACACCCGCCGTTCCGAGGAAAGGTCCAGACCATGTGCGCCACGCACGGCTCACCCGCCGGACGGGTCGGCGCACCCGCCCGTTCACCGTTCCCGTCCGGGCCGGGAACGCCCCGTTCCGGGCCGCCCGACCGGTCCGCACCCCCACCGGAGACCCGACTGCTCCGGCTGCTCGGTGAGCAGCCGGAGGTCACCACCCTGACCCACACCCTGCTCGGGCGATGGGGCGAACCCACCCGGCACTACCACACCACCGCCCACCTGTGGGCCGTGCTCGGCCGGCTGGACCTCCTCACCGGGCACGCCGAGGATCCCGTCGCCGTCGAACTCGCCGCCTGGTACCACGACGCGGTGTACGTGCCGGGCGCACCCGACAACGAGGAGCGCAGCGCCCGCCTCGCGGAGAAGGAACTCCCCCTTCTCGGAGTGCCCGCCGAGCGGGTCGCCGAGGTCGCGCGCCTGGTGCGTCTGACCGCCGGCCACCGCACCGATCCGGGCGACACCAACGGGGAGGCGCTGTGCGACGCCGACCTGGGCGTGCTCGGCGGCCCGCCCGAGGAGTACGCCCGCTACACGGCGGCCGTGCGGATGGAGTACGCGGCGGTACCCTCCGAGGAGTTCCGCGCCGGCCGCGCCGCCGTGCTGCGCGAACTGCTGGACCTCCCCCTCCTCTACCGCACCCCCTACGGGGCGGCGCACTGGGAGGCGACCGCCCGGTACAACCTGCGCGCCGAGCTGGAACTCCTCACGGCCTGACCCGGGGCCCCACCCCCGGGCGCGGCGTCCACCGCTTGCGGCGGCGCAGCCCGGAGACGTGCAGCAGGCGCACGACCTCCCGGCTCCCCACCGGCCGCGCGCCCAGCCGAACCGCCTCCGCGTACCGGTCGGCGGGCAGGTCGTAGTGGTCCCGGTCGAAGGCCCGGCGCGGCACCCCGCCCAACCGTCGGGCGAAGGCGTGGAGTTCGGCGGTGGAACTGTCGCTGATCAGGTGCGACCACAGCCGGCCGTGCGCCGGCCAACGGGGCGGGTCGATGTACACCGCCATCCGCCCGTTCCCTCCGCGTCCTCGGCATCGCCGCCCGGTACGGGTCTTCCCGCGGGCGGTTCCACTGTCCAGTATGAACCCGGCGCGTCCCCGGATCGGGTGACGCCCCCGGGGGTTGACGGAAGAACCCGTCCGAAAATATCTTTCAATCGTGAGGGAGTCCATGAAGAAAAATGCCGTAGGGCGCGGGGAGCGGACCCGACCGGGCACCACCGTGCCCCGGCCGGCACCGCCCGAGCCGGCCGCGCTGGCGGCCAAGGTCCGCACCATGGCCCCCTCCATGACCCGTTCCATGCAGCGGGTCGCCGAGGCCGTCGCCGAGGATCCCGCCGCCTGCGCCGCCCTCACCGTCACCGCCCTCGCCGAGCGCACCGGGACCAGCGAGGCCACCGTGGTGCGGACCGCCCGACTGCTGGGGTACCCCGGCTACCGTGACCTCCGGTTGGCCCTCGCCGGTCTCGCCGCGCAGCAGGCGTCCGGCGCCGCCCCCTCCCTGACCACCGACATCACCGTGGACGACCCCATGGCGGAGGTCCTCGCCAAGCTGACCCGCGACGAGCGGCAGACCCTCACCGACACCGCCGGCGCCCTGGACCTCGGGCAGGTGGAGGCCGCGGTGGCCGCCCTGGCCGCCGCTCCCCGCATCGACCTGTACGGGGTGGGGGCCTCCTCTCTCGTCGCCCAGGACCTGGCCCAGAAGCTGCTGCGCATCGGCAAGGTCACCCACGCCCACACCGACCCCCACCTCGCGGTCACCGGCGCGGTGCAGCTGCGCGCCGGGGACGTGGCCGTCGCCATCACCCACTCCGGCAGCACCGTGGACGTGGTCGAGCCACTGCGGGCGGCCTTCGACCACGGCGCCACCACCGTGGCGATCACCGGCCGCCCGGACGGCGGGGTCACCCGATGGGCCGATCACGTGTTGACCACCTCCACCGCCCGCGAGAGCGAGTTGCGCCCGGCGGCGATGTCCAGTCGCACCGGTCAGCTGTTGGTCGTGGACTGTCTGTTCGTCGGTGTGGCGCAGCGCACCTACGACACCGCCGCGCCCGCGCTGCGCGCCAGCTACGAGGCGCTGGCCCACCGTCATCCGTCCCGCGAGCCGCGCTGAACGGCCGCCCGCCCCGGCGCCCGTCCCGGCC
>NZ_VKHT01000723.1 GCF_014141535.1 Streptomyces alkaliphilus
GGGCGGGGCGGATCGGCGGCGGTTACTGCGAACGGGGGACGGCCGGGTCAGCG
Organism: Streptomyces alkaliphilus; assembly: GCF_014141535.1. GTDB lineage: Bacteria > Actinomycetota > Actinomycetes > Streptomycetales > Streptomycetaceae > Streptomyces > Streptomyces alkaliphilus. The sequence continues at coordinate 54 of NZ_VKHT01000723.1, forward strand.
GCCGTTGCGGCGTCGGCCGCGTCGGGCCGGGTTGCCGGAACGGCGGGTGGTGAGCTGCTGCCACCTGGCGAGCTCCTCCTCGTACTCGCGGCGCCGAATCCGCTCGCCCGGGGCCTCGATGCCGCTGCGCAGGGCGTAGGCCAGGAGCAGTCCCAGGAAGCCGACCGCCTTGATCGAGCGGAAGGAGGGGTCGTCGGCGCCGGCGCCCTCGCGGTTCCAGCCGGCCCAGGTGCGGGTGAAGGCGATCGCGGAGCAGGTCGCGAAGGCGACCACCACGAGCATGGTGAGCCAACCGGCGGTCTCGTTGATGCGCAGGCCCTCGTAGCCCAGGCGCAGCGCCAGGGCGCTGAGGGCGGCGAGCATCATCGTGCCGAACCCCAGGGCGAAGCGGCGCAGGGTGTAGCCGCGCGAATGGTCCACCCAGCTGGTGCCGTAGAAACGGATCGGCCGGGGTTCGGGCCGCTGCTCGGGAGCGGCTCCTCCGGCGGCGGGGGGGATCGGCGGCTGCTTGCTCATGTGACCGATTATGACCGGCGGGTCGGGAGGGGTTGAAGCCCCGTCCCGACCCGCCTTCGTCACGCTTCCGCCGGTGTCACGCCCCGACCGGTCCCTCCGGGGCCGCTCGGTTCTCCAGCCCGGGGACGTCGCGCACCGCGCCCTTGTCCGCGCTGGTGGCCATGGCGGCGTAGGCGCGCAGCGCGAGGGAGACCTTGCGGTCCCGGGCGACGGGGGCGTACCGGCCGCCGAGGGCGGCGCGGCGGGCGGCGAGGGTCTCCTCGCCCACCTTCAGTTCGATGGTGCGGTTGGGGATGTCGATGGCGATGCGGTCGCCGTCCTCGACCAGGGCGATGGTGCCGCCCGCCGCGGCCTCGGGGGAGACGTGGCCGATCGACAGGCCGGAGGTGCCGCCGGAGAACCGGCCGTCGGTGATCAGCGCGCACTTGGCGCCCAGGCCACGGCCCTTGAGGAAGGCGGTGGGGTAGAGCATCTCCTGCATGCCGGGGCCGCCGCGCGGGCCCTCGTAGCGGACGACGACCACGTCGCCCTCCTTGACCCGCTTCTCGAGGATGGCCTGCACGGCGTCCTCCTGGGACTCCACGACGACGGCGGTGCCGGTGAAGGTGTGGATGGACTCGTCGACGCCGGCGGTCTTCACCACGCAGCCGTCCTCGGCGAGGTTGCCGTACAGCACGGCGAGGCCGCCGTCGGCGGAGTGGGCGTGGGCGCGGTCCCGGATGCAGCCGGCCGCGGCGTCGGTGTCCAGGGTCTCCCAGCGCTCGGACTGGGAGAAGGCGGTGGCGGAGCGGACGCAACCCGGCGCGGCGTGGAACATCTCCACCGCCTCCGGGGAGGGTGAACCACCGCGGATGTCCCAGGTCTTCAGCCACTCGTCCAGGGAGTCGGCGTGCACGGCGCGGACGCCCGCGTCGAGCAGGCCGGCGCGGTGCAGTTCGCCGAGGATGGCGGGGATGCCGCCGGCCCGGTGGACGTCCTCCATGTGGTAAACGCCGTTGGGGGCGACCTTGCACAGGCACGGGACGCGGCGCGAGACGGCGTCGATGTCGGCCATGGTGTAGTCGAGTTCGGCCTCGTGGGCCGCCGCCATCAGGTGCAGGACGGTGTTGGTGGAGCCGCCCATGGCGACGTCCAGGGCCATGGCGTTGTCGAAGGCGGCCCGGGAGGCGAGGGCGCGCGGCAGCACGCTCTCGTCGTCCTGCTCGTAGCGGCGGCGGGTGATCTCGACGACGGTTCGCCCGGCCGCCTCGTAGAGGGCGCGGCGGGCGGTGTGGGTGGCCAGCACGGAGCCGTTGCCGGGCAGTGCCAGGCCCAGTGCCTCGACCAGGCAGTTCATGGAGTTGGCGGTGAACATGCCGGAGCAGGAGCCGCAGGTGGGACAGGCGGCCTCCTCGATGCGCTCCAGGTCCTCGTCGGAGACGTTGTCCGCGACGGCCTCGGACATGGCGTGGACCAGGTCGAGGTTGCTGCGGACGGTGCCGTCGACCAGCGTGGTCTTGCCGGCTTCCATGGGGCCGCCGGAGACGAAGACGGTGGGGATGTTCAGCCGCAGCGCGGCCATGAGCATGCCGGGAGTGATCTTGTCGCAGTTGGAGATGCAGATCAGCGCGTCGGCGCAGTGTGCCTCGACCATGTACTCGACGGAGTCGGCGATCAGGTCGCGGGAGGGCAGCGAGTAGAGCATGCCGCCGTGGCCCATGGCGATGCCGTCGTCCACGGCGATGGTGTTGAACTCCCGGGGGATGCCGCCGGCGGCGGAGATGGCCTCGGAGACGATGCGGCCGACGGGCTGCAGGTGGGTGTGGCCGGGGACGAACTCGGTGAAGCTGTTGGCCACGGCGATGATCGGCTTGCCGAAGTCCTCGCGCGCTACGCCCGCGGCGCGGAGGAGGGCGCGGGCACCCGCCATGTTGCGTCCGTGGGTGACGGTGCGGGACCTCAGTGTCGCCATGGGTCGGCTCTCCCTGCGTGGAATGGCTGGGCGGATGCCCGTGTGGTGGACGAGGGTACGCCGATCGACCACCGGTCGGGACGGACATACCGGATATCGAGACGGCGGGTCGGGGCGCGGGACGCCGCGGGAGCGGTCACGACCCGGGGGAGGCGCGTGGCGAGGGCCGCGCGCGGGCCGGGGCGCGGGTCAGGGG